>JBOIEI010000357.1:0-17839 GCA_050741055.1 Burkholderiales bacterium
GGGCTCGCCTGAACTGCGAGGTTGTGCTCATGAATCCTGGGAACCACTTTACCGCCCCGTGCCGCAGCGCGCCGCCTCGATATTTGCCTGCGACGGCTTTGCGGGTGATGCACACCGCAGCGATGTCTTCACGCTTGTATGAGAACTCGGTGGTGTCGTGCAGCACCAAGATCGGGCCATCTGTCGCCGCGGCGCGTTCGCGCGTGGCTTCGAAGTGTCCCGCCAGAATCTCAGTTTCGCTCACACGACGGTTATCGAGGAATCGATACGCCGCCTTGGTGTTCGCCCAGTCCTGGCAGGCTAGCGGAATGCCTTGTCCGGGACTCGCCGCTAGCCGCTGGAGGAGCGATCGAAATCGTTTGCCGAGTCGCTCATCGCAAAACTCCGTGTCGACGAGTTCCCGATCGATCCAAGTGTTCGACTCTGCTACCGCAGAACCGATTTGCTGCCGAGCCTCTCGAACGGCTTCGTTTCCCATGCAGTACCCCGTGGACGATGCACACGGAATACCGGTATCTCATCTTCTAGAAACAACTGCAAGACAATTCCGCAACCTGCTTATTCCGATAGAATAGTTGTGGGTAATTGAAAGGTTCGCCGCACGCTTACGCGTCCTGTGCGGCGACGTGAATCAAGCGGCTCGATGCCTCTGCATACACGGCACGGTGCGCCGCCGGACGTTCCGCAGGTCAGGCCGCGCTGTTTCGCAGCTCGCAGTACCACTGCGTGGCGTAGCCGAGAAATCCGCGCAGGTTGTCCTGGCGCGCCATGGCGTCCTTGTAGCCCAAGGCGATCAGCTCGCGGCAGAAGGCGCGCTCGAACAGCACGTACGACAACAACGTCGCGCCGCCGCGCTGCATGGCGCCGACGCTGCGGAACAACAGCCGTACGGTGCGCGGCAGCGCGGCCGCGTGGCGCAACGCGATCTTGTCGAGCTCCTCCGACGGCGAGATCACCATGAAGTCGACGTGGCGCAGGGCGCTGCCATTGCGCTGCAGGACCTCCGCGGGAATCATGCTGAGCGTGCGGTTGATGCGTTGCAGCCGTTCCAAGTCGACTTCCATGCTGTCGAGGAAGATGCTGTCGAGCGCGTGGCCGGCAATCTGCGCAAGGGTCGGGTAGCCGGGCGATTTTTCGCGCGGTCGGTCCGGCGCCCGGTCCGGCGCGAGCTGCCGGCCGACCGACACCACCAGCACGCGATCCGCGCCCAAGTGCAATGCCGGGCTCACCGGTGCGATCTGTCGCATCGAACCGTCGCCGAAGTATTCCCGGTTGATGTGCATGGCCGGAAAGATGAACGGAAGCGCCGACGAGGCGAGCAGATGGTCGATGCCGATGGGCATCGCGACGCCGACGCGGCGCGCGCGCCGCCAGGGCTCGATGCCTCTGGCGCCCTGAAAGAAGCACACCGACTGGCCCGACGAATAGCCCGAGCACGTGATGCCGAGCGCGTACAGCCCGCCCGCATCGATACAGCGTCCAATCGCCCCAAAGTCGACGCGTTCAGCCAGCAGCTCGCGCAGCGGAGAATTGTCCAGGAGCGACACGGGTTCATGCCGCAGGCCCCCGGTGACCGCGGCCAACAGCCATTTGCCGCTGTTTTTCAGCACCCCGGAGGGATCGGATCGGTAGACCTGCTCGGCATGAAAGTTCTTCCACACCGCCTGCAGGCGCAATGCGGCGCGGCGGTAATTGGCGGCATCGGCGGCGATCGCCACGGCGTTGATGGCACCGGCCGATGTGCCGCATACGATCGGGAACGGGTTGCCGGCATCTTTCGGCATCAGGTCGGCGATCGCGCGCAGCACGCCCACCTGGTACGCGGCTCGAGCGCCGCCGCCGGTGAGGACGATTGCCAATCGCGGACGCGGACCGTCGCTCATATCCAACGACACATCCGCGGCGGACGCGAACGGGCTAGGAGTGCGCCGGCAGCCGCGACCGAAGCTCCTCGCCCAGCACGTGATCGAAGGCGTCCGAGAGCGTCTCGTCGGACAGCGAGGCAAGCGTGGCGGCGAGCTGGCACAACGATCGATGCGCCTCGGCCGGCAGATCGCGAATGTCGAGCGCAGTGAACAGGCTGGCTGCCGCGCCTGCCGCGTGCAGCAGCCGCTCGCGCTCGTGAATCATCAATTCGATCTCTGCGCCCAGCCAGCGCTCGGATTTGCTGCGCCGCTTTCGGGCAACCGTGCTGCCCACGTGCTTGTGCTTGCGATCGATCATGCCTGCCGTCTCCGTATGCCCGGGCTTCTCGCCCGCCACCTCGGTATAACGGCCAATCGCAGGATCGGTTTAAGCGCTTCGCGGGCACCGGACTCGTTCAGCTTGCGCGCAGCAGCTGATAGAAGCTGTAAAGCATCGCGGCAGTGGCGCCCCAGATGTAGCGCCCGCCATAGGGAATCGCGAGATAGCGCCGGTCGAGCCCCTCCAGGACATAGCGCCGGCGCTGGTAATGCGCCGGCGACAGAAAGTGCGCCAGCGGCGCCTCGAAAATGTCCTGCACCTCGAACCGATCGGGCTTGGTCCGATAGGGTGGGCGAATCCAGCCGACGACTGGAGTGATGCAAAAGCCCGATTGCATCTCGTGGTCGGGCAGCGCGCCCAGCACCCGAATGGCCGCGCGCGGTAATCCGATTTCCTCCTCGGTCTCGCGCAGCGCCGTGTCTTCGCGATTGCGGTCTTCGGGCTCGACCCGGCCGCCCGGAAAGCTGATCTGGCCGGCGTGATCGTGCAGATGGCTGGTGCGCTGGGTGAAGAGCACCTGCGTGCCGGCGCTGCGCTGGACAAGGGGCATCAGTACAGCGGCATGCTTCACCTTCTGCCCGGGAGGAATCCGCTGCTGATGCCACAGGTCGTGCTCGAACGTTTGCACGATGACATGCGCCCGCGCCAGGCGTTCGGCGAGGGCATCCGGTTCGATTCGTACGTCGACCGGCGATTCCGCAGCAGCAGGGGCGGCGCCGACGCCGGCCCCATCGAAGGCAGTCATGCAGGCGATTGTACCGGGGCGGTGCAATGCGCGTCTCGCGCCCCTGGACTGCGCGTCTCGCGCCTACCAATTGCGCGGCATGCGCCCTGGCTTTCAAACGCCAGGGCGAAGCCGCGCCGCGCCCGCCTCCACCACGCTGAGCGCCGTCATGTTGACGATGCGCCGAACCGTGGCGGACGGTGTCAGGATATGCGCCGGCAACGCGGAGCCGAGCAGGATCGGACCGACCGTAATGCCGTCGCCGGTTGCGACACGCAGCAGGTTGTAGGCGATATTGGCGGCATCGAGCGTGGGCATGACGAGCAGGTTCGCTTCGCCCTTCAAGCGCGCGTTCGGAAACACGCGCGTGCGCAACACCGCATCCAGCGCGGCATCGCCGTGCATCTCGCCGTCGACCTCCAGCTCGGGCTCGGTTCGCCACAGAATCTGCAAGGCCTCGCGCATTTTCATGGCCGACGCGGCTTCGGAGCTACCGAAGCTCGAATGGGAGAGCAGCGCAATCTTCGGCATCAAGCCGAACCGGCGCACCACCTCCGCCGCCAGCACCGTCATCTCCGCGATCTGCTCCGCGCTCGGATCGATATTGACGTACGTATCGCAGATGAAGACCGTGCGCGTGGCCAGGAGCAGCAAGTTCATGGCGGCGAACGAGCGCACGCCGTCGTGTCGGCCGATGACATCGGCTACGACGCGCAGATGCCGTTGGTACGACCCGACCGTGCCGCACAGCATCGCCTCGACCTCGCCCTGACGCAGCAGCATGGCGCCGATCAGCGTGGCACGCCGGCGCATGTCGAGCTTCGCCTGATCCTGCGAAACGCCCTTGCGCTGCATGATCTCGTAATAAGCCGACCAGTATTCGCGAAAGCGGTTGTCGCTGTCCGGGTTCACGAGCTCGAAGTCGATCCCCGGGCGGATGCGTAAGCCGAGGCGGTCGATGCGCGCGCCGACCACTTCAGGGCGGCCGATGAGGGTCAGGTGCGCGAGGCCCTCGTTCAGCACTTCCTGCGCGGCGCGCAGGACCCGCTCGTCCTCGCCCTCGCAGTAGACAACCCGCTTCGGCGCCTGCTTCGCGGCGACGAATACCGGCCGCATGATGAGCCCTGATTGCCACACGAATTGCGCCAGCCGCTCGCGATACGCCGCCATATCGTCGATCGGCCGGGTGGCAACGCCACTCGCCATGGCCGCCTCGGCGACCGCGGGAGCAATGGTCGCGATCAGGCGCGGATCGAACGGGCGCGGAATGAGATAGTCCGGCCCGAACCGATCCTCCTGGCCGCCGTAGGCCATGGCGACGATCTCCGATTGCTCCGCGTGCGCCAGCTCGGCCAGCGCATGCACCGCCGCCAGCTCCATCTCGCGCGTGATTCGGGTCGCGCCCGCATCCAGCGCGCCGCGGAACACGAACGGGAAGCACAGCACGTTGTTTACCTGGTTCGGAAAGTCGGAACGGCCGGTGGCAATCACGGCATCCGGGCGCACCGAACGAGCGAGATCGGGCATGATCTCCGGATCCGGATTTGCCAGCGCCAGCACCAGCGGTCGCGGCGCCATTTTCGCCAGCAGCTCGGGCTTGAGCACCCCGCCCGCGGACAAGCCGAGAAATATGTCGGCCCCTGCGATCACCTCCCCGAGCGAGCGCGCGTCGGTCTCGCGCGCATAGCGTGCCTTGAAGGGATCCATTTCGACCGCACGCCCTTGGTAGACGACGCCGGCGATGTCGGTGACCCAGATCCGCTCCCGGCTGACACCCATGCTCACGAGCAGGTCGAGGCAAGCGAGCGCCGCGGCGCCGGCGCCCGATACCACCAGCGTCACCTCGGCGATGTTCTTGCCCACCACGCGCAACCCGTTTTGCACGGCTGCGCCGACGATGATGGCCGTGCCGTGCTGATCGTCGTGGAATACCGGGATGCGCATGCGATCGCGCAGCCTCCTCTCGACGATGAAGCATTCGGGCGACTTGATGTCTTCGAGGTTGATGCCGCCGAAGGTCGGCTCCAGCGCGGCTATGATGTCGACCAGGCGATCCGGGTCGCGCTCATCGATCTCGATATCGAACACGTCGATGCCGGCGAATTTCTTGAACAGCACCGCCTTGCCTTCCATCACCGGCTTGGCGGCGAGCGGGCCGATCGCACCCAGCCCCAGCACCGCAGTCCCGTTCGTGATCACGGCCACGAGGTTGCCGCGCGCGGTCAGGTCGCGTGCCTGGGCCGGATCGTTCTGGATCGCTTCGCATGCGACCGCGACCCCGGGGGTATAGGCAAGCGCGAGGTCGCGCTGGTTCACCAGCCCCTTGGTCGGGGTCACGGCGATCTTTCCAGCGACCGGCAGACGGTGATAGTCGAGCGCGGACTGGCGCAGGCGATCGGCGTCGCTCATCGGCTCCGTACGCACTCAGGACGAGGTCGAACGGACACGCAAGTAGGCGATTCGGTCCACCGAGCGGACCTTGACCTGCTGCACGGTCTTGGAGCGAAGAATGTGCAGAACGACATCCTCGCCGGCGGGGCCGCTCGCCCACAGCCGTTGATAGAACTCGCCCTGCCCGCCGATCGACTGCCCCTCCACGCCGAGAATCACGTCGCCTCGGCGCATGCCGGCGTCCGCCGCCGGCGTGCCGGGAAGGACTCGGGTCACCACGACGTGGTTCTCCACTTCTTCGGTGTAGACACCGAGCCAGGGGCGCGCGGGCTCGCGCCGCCGACCATGGGTGACGAGCTCGTCGAGCACGGGCTTGAGCAGATCGATCGGCACGAACATATTGCCCGGAAACGCCACTCCGGTGTTCAGCGCGTCGCCGACCCAGAGCGAGCCGATGCCGATGAGGCGTCCGTCCCGATCGAGCAAGGCGGCGCCGCTATGGTCGAACCGCGGTGGCGCGGTGAACAGCGCGCCTTCGATCATGTATTCCCAGTAACCGGTGAAACGGCGCCGCGACACCACGTAAGCAGCACTCAGACCGCCAGCGGCGGCATGCGTAGCCGCCATGACCTGGTCGAACTCGCATACCGAATCGGAGTCGCCGAAAGCGATCGGCCGGGAGGCGATGCCCGCGTTTGCCCGCAACAGTCCGAACCCGGTGGCGTGATCGAAGCCGATCACCGCTGCCGGAAACACCCGTCCGTCGGGCGCGAGCACCAGGATCGAATCAGACTCCAGCACCAGGTAGCCGATGGTGACGATGAGCCCGTCGCGGCCGATGACGACGCCGGTGCCTTCGCGTTCCGCGCCCAGGGTCTCCGCGGTGCGGGCATTGGGGATGGTCTTGATGCTCAGCTTGACGATCGCATCGAGCGCGGGCTTGCGCGCCGGCACCTCGGCGATCAAGTCATGCGCCGCTCGCCAACACGCGAACGATGCGGTGAACAAGGGCAGAGTCATCGTGCCTCCATGCTAACATTCCAAGCGCTTCATCGCGACGCCCATGCCGGTCCAATCAGCCGCAGTCACCGACTTGTTTCCCTTTCTCGAGCCTCGTGCGAGCGGCATGCTCGAGCTCGATGCTCGGCATCGGATGTATTGGGAAGAATGCGGCAATGCGAGCGGCGTTCCCGTCGTCTTTCTCCACGGCGGACCGGGCGCCGGCAGCACAGCCGACCATCGGCGTTTCTTCGACCCGCGCTTCTATCGCATCATCGTCTTCGACCAGCGCGGTGCCGGTCGTTCGCTGCCCCATGGCGAGATCACCGACAACACGACGCCATTGCTCGTAACCGACATGGAACGGCTACGTATGCAACTGGGGATTGAGCGATGGGTGGTCTTCGGCGGCTCGTGGGGCAGCACGCTCGCACTGGCTTATGGCGCCGCGCATCATGAGCGTTGCCTGGCTTTCGTCCTGCGGGGCATCTTTCTCGGCAGCCGGGACGAGATCGACTGGTTCCTGTACGGCCTGCGCCGGTTCTTCCCGGAAGCCTGGCGGGCGTTCGTCCGGGATTTGTCCGAATCCGAGCGGGGCGACGTGTTGCAGGCCTACTATCGCCGCCTGGTGCACCCGGACCCGCAGGTCCACGGACCCGCCGCGCGGGCCTGGAGCACCTACGAAGGGTCCTGCTCGACTTTGCGGCCGAACGGCGAGGGAATGCGCCAGGTGTCGGTCACTCCCACTGCGTTGAGCCTGGCGCGCATCGAAGCCCACTATTTCATGAACGACATCTTCATGCCGCCCGGCGCCTTGCTGGCCGGTGTGGAGCGCATCCGCCATCTGCCCTGCTGGATCGTCCAGGGCCGCTACGATGCCGTATGCCCGATTGCGACCGCGGATTCGCTCGCGCGCAGCTGGCCGCAGGCGCGTTACGTCGTGGTGCCCGATGCGGGCCATTCCGCCTGGGAGCCGGGAGTATTGGCTGCGCTGCTGCAGGCGATGGAAGCACTGAAGGAGTCCTTCGGCGATGGCGTCGAGGCAGCGTCGCCGGGATTCGAAGCACAGCAGGACGCCCGCTAGCGCAACTTCCGGGGTTGCGCTAGCGCGCTGATGTGCACGCTCGGACGTCGAATTCGCGCTCGGCTCTTCGCGCTGGAGCGTCTCCGCGACGCCGAAGGTCCGGGTGTCGGCGTCTGCCTACCTCGTCCCCTCGTCCGGCTTGGCTCCGCCGGCCGCAGACAGAGTTTCGAGCGCCGACTTCTGCATCTCCAGCGTCTTGATCGTCATTTGCAGCAGGCCAAGATTCATCTTCAGCCAGTTCTCGACGCTACGCAGCTCGGTGAGCTTGCGCTCGATCTCCTCGACGTTGATGGTCGGAGCGACCATCCCCGGCAAGGGGAAACCGAGCGGGTTCCACATCTTCTGCATGAATTCCAGCATGTCCTTCGACCAGATATCGTCTGCCATGCGGCACCTCCCGGTAAAAGAGAATGTCAGGCGGGAATGTCAGGCGGCAATATGAGGCGGGAACGGGAAGCCGTCGTGCCGGCCCGGCAATCGGGATATGCACGCGTAACCAGGAGGGGCGGCAGTGCGTCAGACCTTACCTGCGGACCGATCGGTCTGGACCGCCCGGCGGTCCTGGACCTTACGCACGATCTGCTGCAGGCGCTGGCGCTCCGAGAGGACCCGGTTCGGATAGGGATTCTGCGGATCGGCACCGACCCCGCCGTACAGCCGCAATGCAGCCGCAAGGTCATCGTCGGTCTGGGTTGCGTACTGGCGCAGTACCTTGGCGCCGGCGACGATGTTGATCTCCGGATCGAGCACGTTCGCTTGGCCGCCGTGGGGCGAACGCAGCTTGTCCTGATGGAATTCGGGCATGATCTGCATCAAGCCCTTGGCGCCCATGACGCTTTCGGCGATCGGGTTGAAGCTGGATTCGACCGCCATGACGGCCAGGATCAACAGCGGGTCGATCTGGGTGGAATGGCCGGCCGCGTAGGCCAGGCGGACGAAACGCTCCAGCGAGTCGCGCGATACGCGATAGCGCTTTGCCAGGAAGTCCGCCAATGCCCGATGCCGGATGGCGTCCTTTTGCGGCAGGATCTGGATGGCCGTCGTCGGCCGCGCGGCAGCGAGCGGGGAGACGGGGGCCCGTGGAATCGGGCCTCGTACCGGGGCTGCCTCGAGATCGCGCAGCCATCCTGGCAGCGACACGAGCGTCGCGATACCGGCGAGGGCAACCAGGGTTGTCCGCAATCCAGTCAAAGCCCGCCTGGCATCGATTGCAGAAAACGAACCGCGTGTGCTGCTCAACCGATCAGTCATCTCTAACGCCTCTATCTAGCCAGCGCGCGGGGGCGCGGCATCGTTCGTCTCGGCAGGTCGCATGGACCTGCAAGTTCCCCCGTGCTGCTATGTCGTCGGCCGAGGAGGCCCTACATCTACATCTGGCAGTCTAGCTCGGAGATACCTCTACCCATAGAGGCGAGCTTCATGAAGCGGACTGGCAGTGTGCCAGATGACCGGCGCCGCTGGCAAGCATTTTATGCTGCAACGCAACAAGAGCGCGCTACGGCACGAGGTTGCCGTTAGCATCGTCGCCGGGGTCGTCGTTGGCCGGCCGCGATGTCATTCGGCGGCTTTCGGCGGGATGGGCGGCTTGCCACATGCGCAGTTGCTCGTGGTAGCGCTCGAGCGCTTGCTGGTAGCGATCGAACACGCACAGCGCGCAGCCCGAACCGCAGCATTCCTCCGGGTCGGGCTCACGCGGCGCTATCGGCGGATGCTCGGCGTCGCTCATTTCCAGTTCCCACCACGCTGCCTCTTTCGCGGCCGGTGGTCACGCGGCGCCGACGGTTGCTCGCTGTCGCTCATTTCCAGGACTCCGGAAGCGGATGGTCGGGAAAGCGCTTGCGGAATTGATCCAGGCGCGCGCGCGCGCGGTCCTCGCGACCATCGCGCCGCAACTGTTCGATCTCGCGCAGCCACTGTTCCGGCGTCATGAGCGCATCGCGTTGCGCTTCGCTGGGCTCGATTCGCTGGCGCGCCGGACCTTGCGCCGGTGGCGGCGCGGTCGGCGAAGCGCCTGCCTGGGGTGCGGCGGGCAGCTTGCTGCGCTCATCGCCTACCGGCGGGTGCTCGCGCTTGGCAGCCGGCGTCGTCGAGTGCATGCGGCGTTCGCCGAAATTCGCCCCCGAGTCGGATTGCGCGGGCTTGCTGGCCCCCGTGCCGCCGTCCGATGGAGGCGGGCCCATGCCTGACTCGGCTGCCGGTTCGGCGCGCTGCTCGCGCGGAAGCGGCAATGGATCAGTGGACGAGGAAACGCTCGGCGCCGAAGCGAGAGGCGGTGCTGGCGCATCCGCACGCTCACGCTCCTTTTCCAGGACCTCGCGAGCGCTGCGCTCCAGGGTCTCCGGCAAGGTGCGCTGCATCCTGAAGCTTTCGGTCTTTTGAGGAGCGCGAGGAGCGGCCTTTGCCGCCGGCAATCGCTCATGCTCATCGAGGCCTCGATCGCGGCCGACACTAGTGTTCGGGAATTGCGACGACTGCGCATCGGCGCGCTCGCTGCTTGCGGACGGCGACGGCGCGACCGGCGCAGGCAACGGCGGCGAGGAGGCCGGTGTCTGCTCCAACTCGCCTTCCACGACCAGCGCAAGGCTCACCGCAAGCGTCAGCACCGCGGCCACGGCCAGTGGCGCTTGCCAGCGCCAGCGCCAACCCGGGCTCGCTCGCATTGCGGGCTGCACGAGGTCGCGTTCTGCCGCGGTTAGGATCGCTGAATCGAGCCACGACGGCGGCTCCTCGCTCGCGCCGGCCCGGTAAAGCCTCGACACATCGCGATCGGCGTCTGTATTCACAGCAACTCCTGCAGGCCACGCCGCAGCTTGGCCAATGCGTAGCGCAGTCGGCTCTTTGCGGTTTCGGCGTTGACGCCGGTTGCGCGCGCGATTTCCTCGATGCTCAAGCCGGCCTCTTCGTGCATGACGAATGCCTCCCGCTGCGCATCGGGCAAGCCCGCCAGCAGCTCCATGAATCGTTCCACCTGCGCCTTGCGCTGCAGGCGAATATCCGGCTGCTGCCGGCTATCGGCGGCGAGGTTGGCAACCGGATCGTCGTCCGCGTCGTCGCTGGCGAGCGTTGGGCGATGGGCGGCGCGACGGTAGTGATCGATCAGCCGGTTGTGCGCGATCCGGTAAAGATAGGTCGCGAACCGCGCTGCGGGTGCATAGCGCAGGCGAGCCCGAATCAGGTTGAGCCAGACATCCTGGAACAGCTCCTCCGCGATCGCGGCCGCGCCGCATTGTCGCAGCAGAAAGCGATAGAGGCCGCCGCGATGGCGCGCGTACAGCACCTGGAAAGCCTGGCCATCGCCATCGCGATAGGCGCTCATGAGCGCTTCGTCGCTCGCCTCCCCGGCGTCTCTCATCGGGCGCGGAGTCTGCGCGCCTGCGGCTGTCGGGTCGACAGCCGAACGCAAGCGGAACACCGGGGCCGCGCCGGCACAGCCATCGCGCTCACCGCCCTCGCCGGCACGCATGCTTCGACTTCCTCGTCGTTGTCGTTCGAGTCATTAAACGCACGTCGGACCGAATCGGGTTTCGACCCGGAGCGCAGCAGGCGTTTGCTTGCGGCTCCCCAACCCGGCCTCTATACTGAACCGAGGCACCCGGAGGAGGAAAGCATGGCGAAGTTCACGACCGAAGCCATCCGCACCGTAGCCTTGGTCGGTCATGGCGCGTCCGGCAAGACCACGCTGACCGAAAGCCTGCTGGCGAAGGCCGGCCTGACAGCGACACCGGGAAGCGTCGAACGCGGCACCACGGTGTGCGACTTCGATCCGCTGGAAAAAACCCACAAGCACTCGATCCAATCCGCGGTCGTCCACTTCGAATGGCAGGGGCGGCGTATCCATTTGCTGGACACCCCGGGCTCCCCGGACCTGGTCGGCAATGCGATCGGCGCGCTCGAAGCCGTCGAGACTGCGGTGATCGTGATCAATGCCCAGAACGGCATCGAAATGATTGCCCGGCGCATGATGCAATGGGCGTCCCAGCGCCAGCTTTGCCGCATGATCGTGATCAACAAGATCGACGCCGAGAATGTCGATCTGCCCGGCCTGGTGCAGAAGATTCAGGAGACCTTCGGCAAGGAATGTCTTCCGATCAACCTGCCTGCCGACGGGGGCAGCCGCGTGGTCGACTGCTTCTTCAATCCTTCGGGCGAGTCCGACTTCTCCTCGGTCGAGACAGCGCATCAGGCTTTGATCGATCAAGTGGTGGAAGTCGACGAGGAATTGATGGCGCTTTACCTGGACAAGGGCGAAGTCAGCCCGGATGAGCTGCATGCGCCGTTCGAAACCGCCTTGCGGGAAGGCCATCTGATTCCGATCTGCTTCACCTCGGCGCGCAACGGCGCCGGCATCGCGGAGTTGCTGGAGATCTTCGTCAAGCTCATGCCCAACCCGGCCGAAGGCAATCCGCCTCCGTTCTTCAAGGGCGAGGGCGCTTCAGCCGTTCCCATGCTGGCAGTCCCCGATCCGAGCAAGCACGTACTGGCGCACGTGTTCAAGGTGGTCATCGACCCGTTCGTCGGCAAGCTTGGCATCTTCCGGGTCTATCAGGGCACGGTGTCGAAGGACACGCAGCTCTTCATCGGCGATGGGCGCAAGCCCTTCAAGGTGGGGCACCTCTTGATGCTGCGCGGCAAGGACCATATCGAGGTCGAATCGGCAGGCCCGGGCGACATCGCGGCCGTCGCGAAGGTCGAGGAGATCACGCTCGACAGCGTACTGCACGATTCGCACGACGAAGATCACATCCACATGACGCCGATGGAGTTTCCGCAGCCGATGCATGGGTTGGCCGTGGAACCCAAGCGCCGCGGTGACGAGCAGCGTATCTCGGAAGTGCTGCACAAGCTCGCATCCGAGGATCCGTGCTTCAAGGCGGAGCACAGCGCGGCAACCAACGAAACCGTGATTCGCGGCCTGGGCGATCTGCATATGCGGCTGGTTCTGGAGAAGATGGCCGCCCAGTATCACGTCGAAGTCAACACCAAGCCGCCGCGCATACCGTATCGAGAGACGATCACGGCCAAGGCCGAAGGGCATCACCGGCACAAGAAGCAAACTGGTGGTGCCGGCCAGTTCGGCGAAGTTTTTCTGCGCGTGGAGCCGCTGGCGCGCGGGACGGGCTTTCAGTTCGCCGACGAAGTCAAAGGGGGAACGATCCCGACCCAATTCATTCCTGCGGTGGAGAAAGGCATCCACCAGGTGCTCGCTGCCGGTCCCCTCGGCGGCTATCATGTGCAGGATATGAAGGTGACCGTGTACGATGGCAAGCACCATCCCGTGGATTCGAAGGAAATCGCGTTCATCACCGCGGGCAGGCGAGCGCTGCTCGACGCGATGATGAAAGCCAAGCCGATCGTCCTGGAGCCCATCGTCAACATCGAGATCTGCGCACCGGACGCGGCGATGGGCGACATCGCCGGCGATCTGTCGGCCAAGCGCGGCCAGGTGAGCGGAACCGACAGCCTTCCCGGCGGCACGATCGTCGTCTCCGGCAAGGTTCCCCTGTCCGAATTGAACAACTACCAGGGGCGCTTGAAGTCGGTCACGGGCGGTCAGGGCTCCTACTCGATCGAGCTCAGCCACTACGATCCCGTGCCGCCGCAGGTGCAGCAGCAGATCACCTCGAGCCACAAGAGCGCTCACGAAGAAGAGGAGTAGCGGGGGGCACGTCCGACGCCCGTCGCGCTTGCGCGCAACTTCAGCGGTGATCCTTGCGCCATCTTTTGCGGAATCGAACGACATGGATGACGCCGTCCGGCGTGCGATGGCCAAGTGGCCCGATGTGCCGCCCGCATTCGGATGGCTTTCCCTCGACATGCGCGGCCAGTGGTTGCTGCAAAACGAGCGCATCGGCAATCCGTTGCTGATCGAGTTCATCGGCCGCAACTATGCGGGCGATCACAATGGGCGCTGGTTCTTCCAGAACGGCCCGCAACGCGTCTTCGCGGCACTTGCCTACGCGCCCTGGGTCCTGCGCATGGACTCCGAGCAGTGCCTGATCACCCACACGGGCAGGCCAGTGCGGGCGGTAACGAGCGCGTGGATGGACCGCGAGGGAATCGTCACTTTGCATACCGAGCACGGCGCGGGCGTCGTCGACGATCGCGATGTCGAGTCGCTTGCGCCCTGGATCTCGGATACCGCCGGCGGCGCGCTCGACGAAGACGAGCTCATCGAGTCGCTCGATCGCATCCAGGAAGGACACGACCGGGACATCCGGTTGCGCTACGCTGGCCGTGCAGTACCGCTCCTCCCCATCTCGGCCGACGCGATTCCGGCGCATCTTGGCTTCGTGCGTATGCCGCAGCCGCTGCCGGGCGAGGAGACCGGATCCTGATGCGCGCCTTGCGGGATTGCCCGGCTTCGGCGTTGCAGCAGCTGCAAGGCGTATTGACCGACATCGACGATACGCTCACGACCGATGGCCGCCTGCCGGCCGAATCGTACGCGGCAATGGAACGCATCGACGCCTCTGGCCTGATGATCGTACCGATCACCGGGCGTCCCGCGGGATGGTGCGATCACATTGCGCGCATGTGGCCGGTCCGCGGCGTCGTAGGCGAGAACGGAGCGTTCTGGTTTCGCTACGATCGCAGCGAGCGCCGCATGCTACGTCACTTCGTCGCCGCTCCCGAGGTGCGGCGCAGCCAGGCTGTGCGTCTTCGCGCTATCGCGGCCGACATTGTGCGCGCAGTGCCCGGATCGCGGATCGCATCGGACCAGCATTACCGCGAGTCGGATCTGGCGATTGATTTTTGCGAGGATGTGCCGCGCCTGCCGCAGCCGGACGTCGAGCGTATCGTGACGCTGATGCAGGAGCGAGGCCTGACGGTGAAGGTGAGCTCGATCCATGTCAACGGCTGGTTCGGAAGCTTCGACAAGCTCTCCACTACCCTGCAGTTTCTCACCGGTCAGCTCGGTGCCTCGATGCAGGCCGTGCGCGGGGAATACGCATTCATCGGCGACTCGCCGAACGACGAGCCGATGTTCGGGTTTTTCGATTGCAGCGTGGGCGTCGCCAATGTGCGCGACTTCGCGCGCATCCGAACCCTGCCGCGCTACGTAACGCAGGGCCGGGGCGGCAGCGGCTTCGCCGAGTTTGCCGACCACCTCGTTCGCGCCCGCGCGCGCGCCGGCACCTGACGCGCTTGCGGTCCTAGCGGATGCGCCGCGCCGTGTACGACTCCTCGATCTGATCGCGGAAGTAACTCGTAGGCGATGGAGCAGCGAGGAAGCGTCGGTGCACCTCGGCCGCAACGCGCTCGTATTGCACGATCGATCCGTTCGAGAATTCCACTTCCAGGGCTTGCATCTTCGGATCGTAGCCGACCGAGCGGATGGAAGAGGAGTTCAAGCGTTTGCGTTCCATGATCGAAGCCTGTTCGAGTCCTCTATCGTTGGTGCGCCGATTGCCGCGAGCGCACGGTCGAAAGGCTCATTTCTCCTCGGATGTCAAGTGCTCCTAAGCGCCCGATAGAGCCACGTTTCGTATGGCGGAAACATCACCGTTATATGAGATTTAGGCTATTTTCACAATACGAAATTGGGATCTTGAATTTAAACCTTTATATATCAATTAATTACTCCTAATCCTGAGATGTGAAACGACGATCGGCGGGCGTCGAGCTGCGGCAAAATCCGCAAAAACGGCTCCGGCCGCCCGCTTTTCTGGTATTCTTCGTCTCGTCACCGATCTGCTGGCGAAGTCCCTGCCTAAGATCGGTTCCCCAGCGGAAAGGGCCACGCTCCAGGGATCAAAATCGGTCGCGGAGATGATGGCGGTGCAGCAGGTGTGGTTGGGGATTCGGTTTCGGTCGCTGCGGCGTTTTCAATCGGAGACGGTTCGCGTGCGGCGACAGGTGGTGCAGTCTTCTTCGCGGCTATTGTCTTTGCTGGCTTCTTAGCCGCCTTACGAGCCGCGGGCTTCGTGCCCGCGGCTTTTTTCTTTGCCGCACCGGATGGTTTCGCCACCCTGACCTGTTTCGCAGCAGAGCGCGTGTTCTTCGCTGCGGTCCGCTTCCTGGCCACCGCCCGCTTCTTCGCTACCGGTCGTTTCTTTGCGGCCGGTCGCTTCTTCGCTACCGGTCGCTTCCTTGCAGCGGTCCGCTTCTTTGCGGCTGTCTTGCGCATCGGGCGCTTGCTCGCGGCCACGCTCCTGCGCGCGCCCGAGCGTCTGCTCTGGGCTGCTGCCCGGGTCGACCTGCGTTTGGCCGCTCTCTTCGCGGGCTTTCGGGTGGCCGTCTTGCGCACCGACCGCTTCACCGACTTCCTGGCTGCCGATTTCTTTCTCGCTGCCATGCTTGCCTCCGGTTGTGAAGACACGGGTTGCCCACGCTAATGTAACGCCGCACGGACCCTGGCTGCGAGATCCTTGTACAGCGCACTCGGGTCGAGCCGGATGCCATCCTCCCATTGCACGACACCGGTATCCGGATCGACAGTTACTTCGAGGAATCGATCGACATCGCGCCAGGCGCTGAAGTCACCGATTTCCACCAGGTCGCCGAGGTACACACGTCCTTCCAGCCCGTCCTCGAACAGCAGCCAAAGCGAATAGTCGGCCTCGGCCCTGCAATCCTCGATCACCGGGCCGAGCCGTCTGCGTAACCGGCGCGGCATGCGCTCGAGGCTCAGTCCCAAGACAGCGCTCCGCCGGTCTGATATTCGGTGACCCGCGTCTCGAAGAAGTTCTTCTCCTTCTTCAGATCGATCATTTCGCTCATCCAGGGGAACGGGTTGTTGCTGCCCGGAAACAACGGCTCGATGCCGATCTGCTGGCAGCGCCGGTTGGCTATGAAGCGCAAATACTCCTTGAACATCGGCGCATTCAGCCCAAGCACGCCGCGCGGCATCGTGTCTTCCGCATAGCGATATTCGAGATTCACCGCCGTGCGCACGAGCTCCTGCACCTCGTCACGGAACTCCGCGGTCCACAGGTGCGGATTTTCCAGCTTGATCTGATTGATCAGATCGATGCCGAAGTTGCAGTGCATCGACTCGTCGCGCAGGATGTACTGGTATTGCTCGGCGGCCCCCGTCATCTTGTTCTGCCGCCCCAGCGCCAGGATCTGCGTGAATCCTACGTAGAAGAACAGACCCTCCATCAGGCAGGCGAACACGATCAGGCTGCGCAGGAGGCGCTGGTCGGCTTCCGCCGTGCCGGTGCGAAACGACGGATCGGTCAAGGTCTCGATAAACGGAATCAGGAACTCGTCCTTGGCCCGTATGCTGGGAATCTCTCGGTAGGCGTTGAAGACTTCACCTTCGTCCAGGCCAAGACTCTCGACGATGTACTGATAGGCGTGGGTGTGGATGGCTTCCTCGAAGGCCTGGCGCAGGAGGTACTGACGGCACTCCGGCGCCGTGATGTGGCGGTAGGTGCCCAGTACGATGTTGTTGGCCGCCAGTGAGTCCGCGGTGACGAAGAAGCCGAGATTGCGCTTCACCAGGCGGCGCTCGTCCTCGCTCAAAGCCTTCGGGTCTTTCCACAACCCGATGTCCCGGCTCATCGGGATCTCCTGCGGCATCCAGTGATTCGCGCATGCCGACAGGTATTTCTCCCAGGCCCACTTGTACTTGAAAGGCACCAGCTGATTGACGTCGGTCTGGCCGTTGATGACGCGCTTGTCGGCGACGTTGACGCGTCGCAGCGCAGCCTCGCCCGGCGCCTGCTGCGGCGCCGGCGCCCGCGCCTGCGGCTCCAGCCCGGCGACAGCCTGCAGTTCTCCGAATTGCAGCATCTACCCTCTCCTCATTGGCAGGACTCGCAGTCGGGATCGTCGACCTTGCAGAACTTGGGCTCCCCGGCCGTGAGCCCGCCGTCGGACGTCACGGCATTCAAGTGTCCGGTCGCGACCGTGGATTTCTCGGCCGAGGTCGCGCCCAGCGTGCGCAGGTAATAGGTGGTTTTCAGGCCCCGGATCCACGCCAGCTTGTAGGTGTCGTCGAGCCGCTTGCCCGAAGCGCCCGCCATGTAGATGTTCAGCGACTGCGACTGGTCGATCCATTTCTGCCGGCGCGCCGCGCACTCGACCAGCCACTTCGGCTCGATTTCGAACGCGGTCGCGTAGAGCGTGCGGATTTCCGGCGGGATGCGGTCGATCTTGGCGAGCGTGCCGTCGAAGTACTTGAGATCGGCGATCATCACCTCGTCCCACAGGTTGAGGCTCTTCAGGTCCCGCACCAGAAACTCGTTCACCACCGTGAACTCGCCCGACAGGTTCGATTTCACGTAGAGGTTCTGGTAGGTCGGCTCGATGCACTGCGAGAGCCCCGTGATGTTCGCGATCGTCGCGGTGGGCGCGATTGCCAGGCAGTTGGAATTGCGCATGCCGACCCTCTGGATGCGCTTTCTCAGGCCCACCCAGTCGAGCGTGGTGGAGAGATCGCACTCGACGTA
>JBOIEI010000358.1:0-4631 GCA_050741055.1 Burkholderiales bacterium
CCTTGCGGCAGCACGATCACCGCGCCGATCAACCCCGCCATCGCGTCCGCGCGCAACGTGTGCCGGTTGGCCTTCGGCAGCCAGGCGAGAAACGGCAGCAGCCGGATGAGGGAAATGTCGTGGAGGAAACGCACGTCGCGCAGCGTGAGCCGAGCCGACATCGGCCCGCGACGCCATTATGGTGGACGCGAGAGCCTTGCACAATGCGCGGTCGCGCCGGAAACTTCCTGTATAATTCGGCGCGTTTCGATCTTTTCAAGACACTCGACAAGGTTCCCGATGAAGCGCAAGCGCACGCTGTTGCTCGCCGTGCTGGCCGCGGCATTTGCCGCCGAAGCAGGTGCAGCCGAGGAGAGCGGGGTCCAGGACGTACGCAACAAGCTTGCGATGTGCCAGGGCTGCCATGGAATAGAGGGCTATCGGATGGCGTTTCCCGAGGTCTACAGCGTGCCCAAGCTCGGCGGGCAGCACCCCGCGTATATCGTCAAGGCACTGCAGGCTTACAAGGCCGGAACACGCAACAACGAAACAATGCGCGCCATCGCGTCGTCGCTCACCGAGCAGGATATGGCCGCGCTGGCCGCCTACTATGGCGGGCAGGGTACGCAGACCGCGGCAACCAAGTAGGACAGGCCATCATGACGCGATTCGTTCTTGCAGTGGCCGCGTTCGTGGCCGGTATCAACTCTGTGGCGGCCGCCGATATCGAGGCCGGCAGAAAGAAGGCAACCGAGGTCTGCGCCGCCTGTCACGGCCCGGACGGTAATAGCCCCACGGCCGATTTTCCGCGCATCGCCGGTCAACACCCGGACTATATCGCCAAGGCGATTCGCGATTACAAGACCGGTGCTCGCAAGGATCCGATCATGGGCGGATTCGCCAAGCCGCTCACCTCGGCGGAGATCGAGAACCTCGCTGCGTACTACGCTTCGCAGCGCGGCCTGCAAAACAAGTACTGAGCTTTTGCATTGCTCGCGACGGCCGCCTGAAAGCGGCCGTCGTCGTTTGCGGCGCCCGATTTCGCGGGCTCGCGCGGCTCGCGAGTCATACGCCCCGGCATTCGCGGGCGGGTGCCCGCGTCGCCTGGATCAGCGCCAGTCGCCGCGAAGCCGCTGCACGATGTGCTGCAGGCGTTCGGGCGTCACATCCTGCGGAGCCACGGCGGGCGCGGTCGCGAGCGCAATGGGCCTGAACGGCAGCGTTCGAAACGGCCGCGACATCGCTCTGCCGCCCTTGCGACTGAAGAAGCTGCCCCACAGCCCGCGCAACGCCATCGGAATCACCGGCACCGGGGTGCGTTCGACGATGCGCCGGATGCCGTGGCGGAACGGATACATCTCGCCGCTGTCGGTGATGCGGCCTTCGGGAAAGATGCAGACCAGGTCTCCGGCTTCGAGCGCGCGCGCGATCTGGTCGTAGGCGCGTTCGAGCAGGGCGGGCTCGGCGCGGGCCGAGGCGATCGGAATGGTGCGGCTGGTGCGAAAGACGAAGTTGAGGATCGGGATGCGGAAGATGGCGTGATCCATGACGAAGCGCACCGGGCGCGGGCACCCCGCCGCGATGACGAGCGCATCGACGAAGCTCACATGATTGCAGACGATCACCGCGGCACCCTCGTCCGGGATGTGCTCGAGGCCGGATTTTCGCAGCCGGTACACCGAGTGGATCAGCAGCCACACGATGAAGCGCATGAGGAATTCGGGCACCAGCGTATAGATGTATACGGCTACCGCTGCATTGAGCAGCGCCGTGACGAGAAAGATTTGCGCCACGCTCACGCCGGCCTGGAGCAATCCGATCGCGAGCCCGGCCGCCACGACGACGAAGGCGGCGTTCAGGATGTTGTTGCCGGCGATCACGCGCGACTGGTGCGCGCGCTCGCTGCGCGTCTGGATGAGCGCGTACAACGGCACGATGTAGAAGCCGCCGAACATGCCGATCAGCACCAGGTCGAGCAGGATGCGCAGGCTGTCCGGCTCGCGCAGGAACTGTGCGGCGGTGAGCCCGGCTCCCGCGGGCGAGGCGGGCGAGGCAAAAAACAGATCGAGCGCGACCAGGCTCATGCCGATGGAACCGAAGGGCACCAAACCGAGCTCGATCTTGCGTCCCGACAGGCGTTCGCACAGCAACGAGCCCAATCCTATGCCGATCGAGAATACCGCGAGTAATAGGGTGATCACCTGTTCCCCGCCGCCCAGCGTGTCGCGCGCGTAGGCCGGAAACTGGGCGAGGAACATCGCGCCGTAGAACCAGAACCAGGAGATGCCGAGCACCGAGTGGAACACGGTGCGGTTGCGCGCGGTGAAGCGGAGGTTGCGCCAGCTCTCCCGCAGCGGATTCCAGTCCAGCCGCAGCCCGGGCTCGGGCGCGGGCGAACGCGGCACGCCGCGGCTTGCGATATAGCCCGCTACCGCGATCGCGACGCAGACGCAGGCAGCGGTTTGTCCGCCGCCCACGCCCACCAGGACGCCGCCCAGAATGGTTCCGATCAGGATGGCGAGGAAAGTGCCGCTCTCGACCCAGGCGTTGCCGCCCACCAATTCGTCCTCGCGCAGGTGCTGCGGCAGGATCGCGTACTTCACGGGGCCGAACAGCGTCGAATGCGCGCCCATGAGAAACAGTGAGCTGAGTAAAGCCGCGAGGCTCCCCAAGGCGAACCCGGCCACCGCGATCAGCATGATCGCGATCTCGGCGAGCTTCACCAGGCGGATGATGCGCGAGCGCTCGAACTTGTCCGCGAGCTGCCCGGCCTGGGCGGAAAAAAGAAAGAACGGCAGGATGAACAGCGCCTGCGCGATGTTGGCGAGCTCGCCCGAGGAGCGCGCGCTCCAGGCGCCGGCCTGGTAGGTGAAGGCGATCACCAGCGCGTTCTTCAGCACGTTGTCGTTCAACGCTCCGAGGAACTGGGTCGCGAAAAACGGTCCGAAACGCCGTTCGCGCAACAGCCGAAACTGGCTGTGCCCGCTCATCGGCCGCGCAGCGCCGCGCGCGTTGCCATCAGGATTTTCGGCGCAGGCATTCGAGATACATTTCGGCGTCGGGCGCGGTGCTGTTTCGTTGCGCATGCCACACCACCTCGCCGAGGCACTCGAGCACGTCGTGCTTCGCCTCGTGCTCCCCCTTGGCAGCGCGCAGCCGTTCGAATTGCGCCGCAATGCCGGGCGGCTGGTCGATCGCCAGTTGCTCCTCGACCGCGAGGTGCAGGCTCAAGTGCAGAAAGGGGTTCATCGCGCCGGATTCCGGCCCATAGTCGCGATCGCCATGCTGCTGCGGCGTGTCGATGACGCGATGGTATTCCGGATGAGCGAGCAGCACCTGCAGTGCGACGGTCTCCAGGCCGGCAAGCGGCTCGCCGGCGCGGTACTTGCGCCAAGTTTCGAAGAAGAACTGCCTTGCCTCGTCGCGCGTCGGTGCGTACATCGCTGTCATGCCGCACCGCTTCTCGGGCCAGCCCGAGAGCGCATTGAGCATTCTGAGACGGTTTGCGCCGGAGTCTTTGCGCGGTATTCGCACAGATCGCGGATGATGCACTCGGGGCACTTCGGCTTGCGCGCGATGCACACGTAGCGTCCGTGCAGAATGAGCCAGTGATGCGCGTTGCGCTTGAAGTCCTCGGGCGTGAATTTCTCCAGCCGACGTTCGACCTCGAGCACGTCGGCTCCGGGTCCGAGCCCAGTGCGGTTCGCCACGCGGAAGATGTGCGTGTCCACGGCGATGGTGGATTCGCCGAACGCGGTATTGAGCACGACGTTGGCGGTCTTGCGGCCGACTCCCGGCAGCAGCTGCAGCGCCTCCCTGTCCCTGGGCACTTCGCCGCCGTGGCGTTGCAGCAGGATGCTGCAGGTGGCGAGCAGGTTCTTCGCCTTGCTGCGGTAGAGTCCTATCGTCCTGATGTAGCTTTCCAGGCCATCCTGCCCGAGCGCGAGAATCGACTGCGGCGTGTTGGCGACCGCAAAGAGCTTCCGTGTCGCGAGGTTCACGCCCTTGTCGGTGGCCTGGGCCGAAAGGACCACCGCGACCAGCAGCTCGAACGGCGTCGAATATTCCAGCTCCGTGGTGGGATTGGGGTTGGCGGCGCGCAGGCGCTCGAAGATGGCGCGGCGTTTGGCGGGATTCACGCGCGCGAGCTTAAAGGAATCGCCGAGCTGCCGGCAAGCGCCGCACGGGTAATCCTTGGCCAATCTTTTGTTCTGCGGCAACGCGGGTAGCGCAGTGGGCAGCCGCGATCCACTGCCGGCGGGGAATCGTGAACCGGTACGCAGGCTCGAACGTATGCTGCCGACGCTCGGTGATTTGCTATCATGCGGGCGCAGACATCGACGGCCATGTCCATTCCGAACGAACCGAGCACGGCAGCGACCGAATTGGCGGTTCCTTTGCCAGCCGTTTTGTTCGCCGACATATCGGGCAGCACCATGCTGTACGAGACGCTCGGCGATGCGGCTGCCAAGACGCTGGTGGACGAGTGCCTGGACATTATGCGCTCGGTGACCGTCCGTCGCGGGGGGCGCGTGATCAAGACGATCGGGGACGAGCTGATGTGCGTGTTTCACGCTGCCGACCGCGGCTCGCTGGCGGCCACCGACAAGCAGCTGGCCGTTTCGACCTGGCCCGCTGCTTCCGGCGTGAGC
>JBOIEI010000359.1:0-1635 GCA_050741055.1 Burkholderiales bacterium
GCCGTACACCATCCATTCCAACGGCGGTCTCATGTCCGTGCGCTCGGTGCGCGCATTCCCGGTTCGCACCTGCCTGTCGGGGCCTGCGGCTGGCGTCGTCGGCGCCGCCGCAGTGGGCAAGGCCGCCGGGTTCGACAACCTCGTGACCTTCGATGTCGGCGGCACCAGCACCGACGTATCGCTGGTGGTGGACGGCAAGCCCTTGTTCACGTCGCTGCGCGCGATCGCCGACTACCCGGTGAAGACGCCGATGGTGGACATCCATGTGATCGGCGCGGGCGGCGGCAGCATCGCGGCGATCGACGATGGCGGTGCGTTGAAGGTCGGCCCGCGCAGCGCCGGCGCCGAACCGGGGCCCGCGGGCTATGGCCGGGGCGGTACGGCTGCGACCCTCACCGACGCGCACATCGTGCTGCACCGGTTGAATCCTTCGAGCCTGCTGGGCGGACGGTTGCCGATCGATGAGGCGCGCGCCCGCGCGGCAATCACGGAGCAGGTCGCGCGCCCGCTCGGCTTGAGCCTCGAAGACGCGGCCGAAGGCATCATTCGCATCGCGAACGCGAACATGGGCCGGGCGATTCGCGCCGTGTCCACCGAGCGCGGCTACGATCTCGGACAATTCGCGCTGTTCGCCTATGGGGGCGCCGGTCCCCTGCACGCGCTCGACGTGGCGCTGGAATGCGGCATCGGGGCCGTGATCGTGCCGCAGGAGCCAGGCACTTTATGCGCGCGCGGCATGCTGCTCACCGACGTGAGCTTCGATTTCGTCCGCAGCCTGATCGCGGCCGCGACCCCTCGATCGTGGCAGAGCGTACGCGATCTGTTCACCGCGATGCGCGCCGAAGCCGAGCAGTGGCTCGAGCAGGAGCGGGTGGCGGTGCAGGACCGTTCGTACCGCTGCCACATCGACGCGCGCTACCAGGGGCAGAATTTCGAAGTGGTGGTCGCGCTCGAAGAATTCGACACGGAGCTCGCGCGATTCCTGAGCAACTTCGCTCGGGCTCACCAGCGCGAGTACGGCTACGGCCTCGAGGGCCGGCCGGTCGAGATCGTCAACTGCCGCCTGCAGGCGGTGGGCGCCGTGCCCAAGGCGCCTTTGACCGAGTACACGGGGGGTGGAACGCTCGCTCGAGCGCTCGTGGCCTCGCGCACGGTGTACTGCGGCCGTGGCCACGGCTGGCTCGATACGCCGGTCTATGCCCGCAGCCGCATCGCCGCGCGCGAGCGTGTGGCGGGACCCGCGCTGATCGAGGAGATGAGCGCCACCCTGGTGCTTGCGCCCGGCTCGCACGCGACGGTCGATGTCCAGGGCAACATCGTGGTTCACTTGCAGGAGCGCGAATGATGGCGACGACACCGCCGCTCAGAGACCAGAATCCTCGCGAGGACGCTCGGCGCGAGGAGGGGCGGCGCAGCTTCGACCCGATCGCCATGGAAATCTTCAGCAATCGCCTCATGTCGATCACCGAGGACATGAACAACACCTTGGTGCGCTCGTCATTCTCGACCAACATCACGGAGCGGCGCGACTGCTCCGTGGCGCTGTTCGACGGCCGCGGCCGGCTGGTGGCGCAGGGCACCCAGATTCCCCTGCACCTGGGCTCGCTCGACGGCGGCATCCGCGCCCTGCTCGAG
>JBOIEI010000360.1:0-8617 GCA_050741055.1 Burkholderiales bacterium
GCCCAAGGCTGGGGCTATTGCGTATTCGGGCGGGTGACCGAGGGGCAGGACGTCGTCGATCGCATCAGAAAGGTTCGCACCGGCTCGCGTGCCGGCCACCAGGACGTGCCGCAGGACGACGTAGTCATCGAGCGCGCCGAGCTGGCCGACTGAAAACCGCAAGCGCGGCTGGCGCCGAATCACGGTACCGAGCCGACTTGCCGGAAGGCGTGCTTGCTAGCCCTGTTCGTTTCCGACCTGCACCTGACGCCGCAGCGCCCGGCCATGGCGGCCGCGTTCATCCGGTTGCTGCGCGCCGAGGCGCGGCGTGCGCAGCGCTTCTACGTCCTGGGCGACATGTTCGACTACTGGATCGGCGATGACGATCTCGACGATCCGTTTCACGCCGAGATCGCCGCCGAGCTGGCGGGACTCGCCGCTTCGAGCTGCCAGGTGTTCTTCATGCCGGGCAACCGCGATTTCTTGCTCGGGGAGCGCTTTGCCGGCGCGGCTGGCTTCGAAATTCTGCCCGATCCGAGCATCGTGGCGCTCGCAGCCACGCCTACGCTGCTGCTTCACGGCGACACGCTGTGCCTGGACGACGCGGACTATCAGGCCTTCCGCGCCAAGGTGCATGCGCCGCAGTGGCAGCGGCAGTTTCTGCGCCAGCCGATCGAGGAGCGGCGACGAATCGCTCTGGGGCTTCGCGCCGACAGTGAATCGAGCCAGAAGCAGAAGAGCGACGAGATCATGGACGTGGCGCCGCGCGCGGTGGAGCAGGCTTTCCGCGACTGCGGCTGCACCCGCATGATCCACGGCCATACCCATCGCCCCGCGCGTCACGAATACCGCATCGACGGCCGGCTGTGCGAGCGCTGGGTGCTGGCCGACTGGTACCGGGCCGGATCTTATCTGCGCTGCGCTGCGAGCGGCTGTACGGCCGAGCCCTGGACCTGAGCTGCCGCTTGGCAGCTACGGTTTTTCCTGCATGAGGCCGCGCACGACTCGCTCGGCTTCGGGGCCGGACCAATCGAGCTCGCCCAGCACCCGGTAGCGCAGCCGTCCGTCGCGCCCGATCAGGAAACTCGCTGGCAGCAATCCCGGTTTCCAGTCTCGCCATGCCTCGCTGAACGGATCGAGCAGCACCGGAAAATCGAGCGGCTGCTGTTGCAGGAACGTGCCGATGCGTATCTCGTTTTCGGCGTAGTTGACGGCGAGCACAACAAAGGCGTCCTTGCGAATGCCGTCCATGCGTTGCTTGAGCACGTTCATGGACGGCATCTCGTCGCGGCACGGCTCGCACCAGCTCGCCCAGAAGTTCACCAGCACGACCTTGCCGCGATAGTCGGACAGGCGATGCAGCTTTCCCGCCATGTCGCGCAGTTCCAGTGGCGCGACCGCCGCAGTGGCCGGCACGACGAGCTTCCCGGTCACGGGCGCGGCGGCGTGCGACGCGCCCGCAAGCCCCAGCAGGACGATCAAACCCAAACGAGCCCAGCGGCGACCCGCCTGCGCGGCGAGCTCGGTCATCGCTACACGACGCGTGCGCTGATCGTGTACTTGAAATTCGCAGGATCGAGGCTGTCGAGGCGCTCTTTCTCGGTCTCGGCGCTCGGATACATCAGGAAGCCGATCTTCGGCCCTTTGGCGCCGGGCAACGCGACATCGTGCGCGAGGTTGTACGCGAGCCAGTTGCCCTCCCACGCCCCGAACAGCGCCTGATTCACCGGCGCGACCAGCGCGTGCGAGGGCGACTTGATCCATTCCGACGTTTCCTCGCGCATGACCTTGGCCACGTCGGCCGGATCCATCGCCACCCAGCCGTAGTCGGCGAGATAGACCTCGGCGCGGCAGTGCTGCGCGCGCGTGATGTTCGCGCTGTTGCCGCTCAACGCCTTGTAACCGAAAGCCGACGGCGCGAGCCGCACGCCGTAGACGTCGCGCGCCGGGATGCCGACCGAACGCGCCAGGCCCACGAACAAGGCATTGAGATCCGCGCACTTGCCGCCCAGGTTTCCGCTTTCCAGCATGGCCTTGACGTCGCCGACGCCGCAGCCGCGCGTTTTCGGCTCGCGGTGGGTGTTGGTCACCACCCAGTCATACAGCGCCTGTGCCTTGTCGCGATCGCTCTTTTTGCCGCGCACGGCTTGTTCCGCGGTCTTGCGCACGATGCCATCGGTCGGTATCAATTCGGTCGGCTCCAGCCATAGCTTGAGCGACGCGGCATCCTCCTTGGCGCCGACGCCCTTTCTCGACCAATCAACGGCCCGATCCTGAACCGACGCGCGGCTGACGACCTCCACGGCCGGCTTGGCCGTGCCGGCCGGAAACTCGACCACGAGCATCTTGGCGCCGTATTTTCCGTCCTCGGTCACGCGCGTCTGCGCGCCGGTCGCATTCCACTTGTTGTCGAGCGACTTCTGATAGTCGGAATTGACCGAAGGCAGCGGCAGCCAGATGCGGGTCGCGCCTACCGGAAAGAGGATCTCGACCTGGGTCGTGACCTCGAAAGTGCGCCATTTCCCGGGGCGCGGCGTATACGTTCTCTGTTGCGCCCATGCATCGCGCACGAACCCCGAAAGGGAAGCGGCGGTGGCTGTGAGCGGAACTGCGGCCGCGAGCTTTACGAATCGGCGTCGGTTCATGTGTGAGTCCTCGGTGACGGTAATGGACAAAGGGCTCGCCACGTGCACGACGTGACCGCGATCAGCCCGAGGAGGGAGGCCGAGGCGGGCAGCCCGCGCGCCGGCGCAGCCAACAGTTGCGGGCAGCGGCGCGAGCACTTGCATGCGGCGTGCTGCGAATCATGGTCTTGCCTGGAAGGATCCGTGAGGGGAGGCAGGATAACCGCTGGGCGCGATTTGCTCAAGATTTCGGCTCGCGCCTCACTTGCCGCCGGTCATCGGCACGAACATCACCGGCAGCACCGCGCGCTGGCTGATGCTGCCGTCCATCGCTTTCTCGACCAGGGTGAACTGCTGGCCGCCGAGCTGGGAGTCGATCGGGATCGCCATGCGCCCGCCCGGCTTCAACTGCGTGACCAGCGCCGGCGGCACATGGCTCGCCGCTGCGGTGACGACAATGCCGTCATACGGTGCATGCTCGGGCCAGCCCGCATGGCCGTCGCCGATGCGCACCGAAACGTTGCCATAGCCCAATGCCGCGAATCGCCGCTGCGCCGCGCGCCCCAGCGATTCGATGATCTCCACCGTGTACACGTGCTGCACGAGCTCACACAGCACAGCGGCCTGGTAGCCCGAGCCGGTCCCGATCTCCAGCACCCGGTGATGCTTCTGTGGCCTCACCAGATGGGTGGTGAGCGCGACGATGTAAGGCTGCGAGATGGTCTGGCCGCGACCGATCGGCAGTGGATGATTGCGGTAGGCCGAGCGCTCCTGGCTCGGATCGACGAAGCGGTGGCGCGGAACCTTGCGCATTGCGTCCATCACCGCGTCGGAGAAGCGGCCGTGTCCGGTTTCGGTCGCGGTCTCCTGCGCCATCTGGGCGATCTCGCCCACCATGCGGTCGCGCTCGGCGGCAAGGGCCGCTTGCGTGGCTGCGGCTGCGGCTTCGTCCGGCGGCAGTGTCGACATGACAGCAACTCCCAGCATTCCGAGGATCAACCGTCGCCGCAAGCCCGGGTCAGCGCAGCCCGCGCGCGAGATCGGTCTTGATGTCCTCGATCGCTTCGAGCCCGACGGCGACTCGCAGCAGGCCTTCGCCGATACCGGCTGCAGCCCGGGCTTCCGCGCTGATGCGTCCATGGGTGGTAGAAGCCGGATGCGTGATGGTGCTCTTCGTGTCGCCCAGGTTGGCCGTGATCGACAGCATGCGGGTCGCGTCCACGACGCGCCAGGCCGCTTCGCGGCCGCCCCGGACATCGAACGACACGATGCCGCCGCCGCTGCGCTGCTGGCGCATGGCCAG
The DNA here is from genome assembly GCA_050741055.1 of Burkholderiales bacterium. Taxonomy (GTDB): domain Bacteria; phylum Pseudomonadota; class Gammaproteobacteria; order Burkholderiales; family WYBJ01; genus WYBJ01. Next base: position 3,907 of record JBOIEI010000360.1, read on the forward strand.
CTCGTGCTGCGGATGCGACGGCAGCCCCGGATAGTAGACCCGCTCGATCGCGCTCTGGTTCTCCAACCAACGCGCCAGCTCGGCCGCATTTGCGGCATGCGCTTCCATACGCACGCGCAGCGTCTCCAGCCCCTTGAGGATCACCCAGGCGTTGAAGGCGCTCAGGGTCGGGCCGGCCGTGCGCATGAAGGGATAGACCGAGCCCATGATGAAGTCGCGCCGCCCGAGCACGGCCCCGCCGACGATGCGGCCCTGACCGTCGAGGTACTTGGTCGCCGAGTGGATCACGATATCCGCTCCGAGCGCGATCGGACGCTGCAGCGCGGGCGTACAAAAGCAGTTGTCGACCGCAAGCGCCGCGCCGGCGCGATGGGCGAGCCGGGCCAGCGCCGCCACATCGGCGATCTCGGTCAGCGGATTGGATGGCGTTTCCAGAAACAGCAGCTTGGTCTGCGCAGTGAGCGCTTTCTCCCACGCCCCGACATCGGTCGGGGACACGAACGTGGTGGCAATGCCGAAGCGCTTGAGAATGCCCCCGAACAGCTGCACCGTGGAACCGAAAATGCTGTGCGATGCGATGACGTGATCCCCGCTTTGCAGCAGGCTCATGGCGCAGGCGAGGATGGCCGACATGCCCGAGGCCGTCGCGATGCAGGCTTCCGCGCCTTCGAGCGCCGCAAGCCGCTCCTGCAGGGTGGTTACGGTGGGATTGGTGAAGCGCGAATAGATGTAGCCCGCTTCCTTCTCTGCGAAGCGCGCTGCAGCCTGTGCCGCGCTCTCGTAGACGAAGCTCGACGTGAGGTACATCGCTTCGCTGTGCTCGGCGAACTGGCTGCGATGGATGCCGGCGCGCACGGCCAGCGTTTCGAACTGTAAGTCTTCGCTCATGACCGTCACGTGAATGCCGGCAAGCCGCGGCCGGCACTCGTCTCGTCCTCCGCCAGAAATGCAAAAGCCCGCCTGGGCACAATGCCAAAGCGGGCTTACGACCCTCGCTTTAGCGGAATTTATTACGCGCCCGCAAGCTGAAGCATCAAATCGGCGCGAACCGAGAGCCTACGTAAGCCGGACCGGGCTGTCAACCGCCGCGTTGACACGGCTGCTGCTTTGCTGCCGCGATCCGATTTCCCTGCGCTGCGCGCCCGCTACTCCGTCAGCACCAGATTGAGATCCAGCTGGCCGCTGCCGCTGTCTTCAGTGCGCGGCGCGGAATGCCGGCGCTGCGCCTCCACGCCCGCGAGGTAGGCCGGGGTAACGTCGCCGGTCACATAGCGGCCCGAAAAACAGGAGGCTTCGAAATCCGGCACGCGCGGGTTGACCTGCCGCACATCCTCGACCAGGGCCTCCAGGTCCTGATAAATGAGCTCGTCGGCGCAGATCTCGCGCGCGATCTGCTCGTTCGAGCGCCCGGTGGCAATCAGCTCCTCGCGCGTGGGCATGTCGATGCCATAGACGTTGGGATAGCGCACCGGTGGCGCAGCCGAGGCGAAGAACACGCGCCGGGCGCCCGATTCGCGCGCCATCTGCACGATCTCGCGGCTGGTCGTCCCGCGCACGATCGAATCGTCCACCAGCAGCACGTTCTAGCCCTTGAATTCCTGCGCGATGGCGTTCAACTTCTGGCGCACGGACTTCTTGCGCACCGCCTTCCCCGGCATGATGAAGGTGCGGCCGATGTAGCGATTCTTGATGAAGCCCTCGCGATACGGCAGCCCCAGCCCTTTGGCGAGCTGCATGGCGGCCGGGCGGCTCGAGTCCGGGATCGGAATGACGACGTCGATGTCCAGCCGGCGGTAGGCGCGCTTGATCTTCTGCGCCAGGCTCTCGCCCATGTTGAGCCGCGTCTGGTACACCGAGATACCGTCGATCTGCGAATCCGGCCGGGCGAGATACACGTACTCGAAGATGCACGGGTTGAGCGAGTGCTGGGGAGCGCACTGCTGGCTGTAGAAGTTGCCATCGGCATCGATCAGGATCGCCTCGCCCGGATCGACGTCGCGAACGAGCTCGAAGCCGAGCGTATCGAGCGCCACGCTTTCCGAAGCGACCAGGTATTCCATGCCCTGCTCGGTTTCCGCGCGCCCGAACACGATCGGCCGGATTCCATACGGATCGCGAAAAGCGATCAGGCCGAAGCCCGCGATCATCGCCACCACGGCGTATGCGCCGCGGCAGCGGCGATGCACGCCCGCCACTGCCTGGAACACGGTTGCCGGATCGATGGCCCGGCCCGACACCGCCATCTGCAGCTCGTGCGCGAACACGTTCAGCAGCACCTCGGAGTCCGAGTTGGTATTGACGTGGCGCAGGTCGTCGCGGAACAGCTCGTTCTTCAGCTGTTCGGTGTTGGTGAGGTTGCCGTTGTGCGCCAGCACGATGCCGAACGGCGAATTGACGTACAAAGGCTGGGCTTCGGCGGCGGCCCAGGCCGAGCCCGCCGTCGGATAGCGCGCATGCGCGATGCCCATGTTCCCAAGCAGCGAGCGCATGTCGCGGGTACGAAAGACGTCGCGTACGAAGCCCGAACCCTTGTGCATGTGGAACGAGGCCCCTTCGCAAGTCACGATGCCGGCCGCGTCCTGGCCGCGGTGCTGCAGCACCAGCAGCGCATCGTAGAGCAGCTGGTTCACGGCCCCTTTGGCGACGACCCCGACGATTCCGCACATGTCAGATACCGGACAGATAGCCGAGGCTGCCCGGGGGCAGCCGTGTCAATCGAAACTGATTCGCCGCGCCAGCTCGTTGGGCAAAAGCGGCATGACCGAAGCCGCAGCCGCCTCCAGCGGGGCGCTCAGCATCGCGTCGCGCCAAGCAGGCGTGCGCGGAAAGGCCGTAAGCCCGCACAGCAGCACGAGAATAATGACGACGAGCATACCACGCGCCAAGCCGAAAATCGCCCCGAGCCCGCGATCCACGGGGCCCAGCCCGGCGCTGCGCAACAAGCTGGAGATGGCGACGGCAACGAGCGTCGTCAAGAGCAGGACCAGCACGAAAACGGCCGCGAAACCGGCCAGCAGACGCAAGCCCGGACTCTCGATCGAAGCCGGCAGATACGCGGCAACCGTGGCGGCATAGGCCTGAGCGGTCAGGAAGGCCAGTATCCAGGCGCCGAGCGCGAGGATTTCGCGCACCGCTCCCCGCCACACGCTGATCAGCACCGACAGCGCCACGATGGCGAGCACGGCGTAGTCGACGAGGGTCATTCAGCGCTTCGCGGGGCGCGCTCAGCGCGGGGTGACATTGCCCTCGAAGCCGAGCGCCTGCAAGCGCGTGCGCTCTTTCTCCGCGGCCTCGCGGCTGGGAAAGGGACCGACTCGAACGCGCGTCATGTCGCCATTGGCCGACTTGATCTTTTCGGTGTACGCCTCGAGACCCTTGGCCGCGAGCGCCTGCTGGATGTCGCGCGCCTTGTCGGCATCGGCGAGTGCGGCGATCTGCACCACGAACGACTGCTTCGCCGCAGCCGATTGGTGAGAATCGGCCGCCTTCTTCTTCGGCTCGGTTGCTGCCGTTTCCGGCTTGTCCCTGGCGCTCGGCTTTTCGGGCGGGGCGAGAACCCTATCCTGCTCGGCGCGCAACGCGTCGTCCCGGCCGGCGCCGGCAGGCTCGCCCGTGCCAGCCCGATTCGGCGCGGAATCCTTGCCCGCCGGGCGCGCATCGAAGCTGCCGGCGTCGGGCGAGGGAATCTGGATCGCGATTTCTTCTTCGCTCGGACGCGGCTCGTGTTCGAGCACCCAGGGCAACACCACGGCGACGACGGTAACGAGCGCGATGGCGCCGATCAGGCGACGCCTGGCACGTCTACGCAGTTGGACTTGCTCGTCGCTCGGCGCTGCTCTTGCCATCCGCTGGGTTCAGTGACCTTGCGCGTTCGAATTCAGGGGAGCAGCTCAGGGTTGCTGCAACTGCGGCGCGGCGAGCGCGCTCATGATGTCGGACACCGTGTAGAACGATCCGAACACGACGATTCTATCATCGTCGCCCGCGCATCGCCGCGCTGCGTGGAACGCGGCCAGCGGCGAATCGAAGCTGCTTACGGGCTTGCCGGGATCGCGTGCAGCGAGCAACGCGGCGAGCGTGCCTGCGGCGGTGCCGCGGCTGCCGTGCAGCGACGCGACATGCCAGCAATCGATCTCGTCCTTGACGGCGTCGATCACCGCGCCGATATCCTTGTCCGCGAGCATTGCAAACACCGCGAACGTGCGCGCATGGCGACCGTGGCTGCGCAGCGTTCGCGCCAGCGCGTGCGCCGCATGTGCGTTATGGGCCACATCGAGGATCACCGCGGGCCGGCCGGGCAGCACCTGGAAGCGCCCCGGCAAGGCCACGGCTACGAGCCCGCTGCGAATCGATTGCATGTGCACCGGCAGTCGCGGGTGCAGTTGATCCAGCGCGGTCATGGCAGCGGCCGCGTTGGCCAGCTGATGCGCCCCGCGCAACGCGGGATACGGCAACCCCGAGCGCTTGCCGCCGGGGCCCCAGTAGCGCCATTGCATGCGTCCCTCGACGTAACCGAAATCCTGCCCGATGCGCAGCAGCCGGGCGCCGCGGCTGCGTGCCTGCGCAACGACGCTGGCCGGCGGATCGGGATCGGCGCAGATCGCCGGCTGATCCGGACGAAAGATGCCGGCCTTTTCGTATCCGATCGCCTCCCGGGTCGAGCCGAGGTACTGCGTGTGGTCGAGGTCGACGCTGGTCAGCAGCGCACAAT
>JBOIEI010000361.1:0-1645 GCA_050741055.1 Burkholderiales bacterium
CCGTAGAACCGGTCGGTGCCGACGAGCGCCGCGCCCCTGGCCTGAGCCATGCGCAAGCCATCGCCCCGTCCGGTGCCGGCGCCGCGCTGCTTGATGCGCTCGGGATGGCGGGTGATGAATCTTTCGACAAGCTCCGGATCGCCCTGAAACCCGCCGTCTGCAATCACGACTGCGCGCGCGCACACGGTGATGCGCTCGTCCTGGCGCACTGCTTCCACGCCGGTGCATACGCCTTGTTCCGACAGCAGGCGCAGCGCGCGCGTGCCGCGAGACAAGGCACCGCCGCGCTTCACCAGATTCGCTTCGAGGTTGCGCAGCAGCACATCGCCCGCGCGTCCTTCCCAGTCGAGACCGGGACGCACGCGCCCGGGCGGCGCGAGCACCCAGTTGTGATACGCCGAAGCGCTCGCTTTCAGGAAGCGTGCGCCTTCGTCCTGCAACCAGCGCACCACGCGACGGCCTTCGGCCGCGAACAGGCGTGCCAGCTCCGGGCGAACGAAGCCCTGTGTCGCCCGCTCGATGGCCTGTGCGAGCTCGGCCTCCTCCGCCATGATGTCGCACAGCGCGACATGCAGCGTGCCGCCGGTGTAGCGCGAATTGCAGAGATACTTTTCCGCCTCGCCCTGTTCGAGCACCAGGGCCTCGAGGCCGAGCTGGGCTGCGCGATTGGCCGCAACCAGGCCCGCCATGCCCGCGCCGACGATCACCACGTCCGTCTGAATCCGGGATGTCACCATGAATCCTTGATTGCTTGCAGCAGCGTCATCGCAGCAAGCAGAACGCCGAGCCTGGATCTTCGCAGCATCGTCTGCATGGTGCCTGCCATCAGCTTCGCAACGCAGACGACAGGTTCGCGAGCGAGTCCGCGTCGTCCAATGCGGATACCGCCCGCAGAATGCGCTCGATTGCCGCGACATCCTTGGCCGCGCCCGCGAGCAGGCGGAACTTCGCCTCGGTTTCCTCTGCCGAGAAGGGATCGGCCGGCGTGCCGTGCGGATCGAGCACCGTCTGCTGGTAGCGGCTGCCGGATTCGAGCTCCACTTCGACATGGGCGCCGAAGTGCGCCGGATACTGCGCGTCCATCGCGCCGTCGACCGACAGATGCGTGCGCGCCGCGATTGCGCGCACCGTTTCGTCCCACAAGCGCTCCGGCATAAAGGGCTCCGGGCTGCGCGGGTCGGCGGAGAGGGCAACGCCGGCACAGAACGGGACGCTGTATTGAGCCGTCATGGTGTCTTGCGGCTGCAGTTCGCCGTTCTGCTCGACGGCGCGCTTGCTGGTGCGAACGTGCACGGCGCGCACCGCGTTCGGAGCGATCCGATGCGCGGACTTGAGACTCTCCAGTGCATGCATCGTGGAATGAATGAGCCCGCAGCAGGGGTAGGCTTTGATCCAGACGCGGGAGATCGCAAAGTCGTCACCGAGAGCGGCGTCGAGACGCTCCGGGTAGACGTTCGGCCCGCCCACGACTTCGAGCAAGCCGAAACGACCATCGACCGCCGCCTGCGGACCCTCGAAGCCGCGCCGCGCCAGCTCGCAGGCGAGCACGCCCGACTCCGCGGCGCGCCCGGCGTGCATCCGCTTCACCATCCCGCCCGTACCCTGCGTGAATGCCTTGATGCCCGAGGCGCTCGAGCAGGCAGTG
>JBOIEI010000362.1:0-9017 GCA_050741055.1 Burkholderiales bacterium
ACACTGAACTGCGCATCGAGCCAGCGATTGGGCGAGAGTCGAAACGCCTCGCTGCGCCCGACGACGTCGTGCGCCTGGCTTCCCATGCGCAAAACGATTGCCTGGACGCGGTCGAGATCCGAACCGAGCTTTTCGCGCAGCGCGAGCGCCGCGCTTACCGCCGGGTGGGTGAGTCGGCACGAGGGATACGGTTTGATCGACAGCCGTGCCGCCTCGAATTGCGCGCCCAATGCGTGCAGCGCACGGTCCGGGTCGAAGCGCCCGCGCAGGTAGACGCGCGCGAATCCGTCTTCGCCGGTGAACGGCGCCGCCACACCACCGAGGCCCCGCTGCGCCATGAGCGCGGCTTTCAAGCCGTTGGCCGCCGCGATGCCGGGTTGCAGATGCTTGGTCACCGCGCCCTCGCGCGAAGACTGGTGGTTGCCGCTGGCGAAGCAGTACACGATACCGAGGGCATGACGCCGCGCTTGCTCGTTCAGTTGAAGGACGTGCGACGCGGCCAGCGTGGCGCCGAAGTGTCCGAGCAGCGCCGTGTAAATCCAGCCGCCTTGCACGAGGCTCAAGTCGGTCGCCACGCCGAGCCGGCACGTGAGCTCGATGCCGCCGACGATCGCTTCCAGCAGCCTCGCTCCCGTCACGTCGCCTTGATACTCTGCCGCCGCCAAGGCAGCAGGGATCGCGGCCACGCCGGCGTGCAGAACGGCCTCGTCGTGCGTATCGTCCAGCTCCAGCACATGACCGAAGTAGCCGTTCGCCATGGCGGCGCTCCAGGGCGAGGCGCGCTGTCCGCCGGCCACGGATGCCGTGTGCCGGCCCGCATCCTCGAGCAGCACCTCGAGCCATGGCGGCAGTCCCACCGCGGCCCGCCCTGCAATCATGTCACCGGTGAAGTCGAGCAGCTCGTCGAGCGCCGCGCGCTGGAGCTCGGCGCCGAACGCATTCCAGTCGAGCCCGCACGACCAGTGTGCAAACGCGCCTGCGACGGCATCGTCGCTGCGCGCGGTCGATTCGTGCGAGCTCAAGGGCTGGTCTCGGGCAAGTGGCGGGATGACATCGAACAGCTTGCGCAGCCGACTGTCGCACGTGGCGCCGACCGCATGCGAGCGAGTATAGCATCGTGCTTGCGCACGCCTCGACTTGTGCGGCGCATCGCGGCGAGCGCGCACGGGGCGCATGCTAGAATCGGCACGCTTTCCCCCCTCACATATTCGATGCCACGGACAGGAACCATGGGTGTCCGCCGCGCCCCATGAACTGACGGAGACTTCAGTGGACTTCACCCTGAGCGACGAGCAACGCGAGATGATCGACACGCTGCGCAAGTTCCGGCAAAAGGAGCTCGCGCCGAAAGCGATCCGGTGGCTGAACGGCGAGTACCCCTACGAGAATCTCAAGCAGCTGGCGCAGATGGGCATCCTCGGCATGTCGGTGCCGGAAGAGTACGGCGGCTCCGGCGCCAGCGTGCTCGATGCCGTGCTCGCGATGGAGGAGATCGGCAAGAGCTGCTACGTCACGGCGCTGGCTGCGTTGGGCGAGATCGGCGTGCAGACGCGCATCATCAGCGAATACGCCCCCGAGCCGCTGAAGAAGAAATGGCTGCCGAAGATCGCCAGCGGCGAGTTCATCCTCGCCATCCTGCTGACCGAACCCGATGCCGGCACCGACGTGCCGAACTACCGCACCAACACCGAGATCAAGGGTTCGAAGGCGATCGTCAACGGGCAGAAAACGCTCATCTCGCGCGCCGACATCGCGGACTTGATGATCGTGTTCACGCGCGTGAACGGTGTGCCGGGCGCAGCCGGCATCGGCTGCGTCATCGTCGAGAAGGGCGCCAAAGGCTACAGCGCCGAGGGCAAGTACCACACAATGGGCGGCGAGCATCTGTGCGAGGTGGTGTTCGACAACGTGGAAGTGCCCGCCGAGAACGTAATCCTGCGCGACAACGGCATGAAGAAGCTGCTTTCCGCCTTCAACATGCAACGCTGCCTCAATTCCTCGATCTGCCTCGGCATGGCCGAGGGAGCGCTGGAGGAAGCGGTCAAATACCTGCGCGATCGCAAGGCGTTCGGTAAGCCCATCGGTGACTTCCAGGGCATGCGCTGGAAGGCGGCCGACATGATGATCGAGATCGAAGCCGGCCGCGGGCTGCTGTACCGCGCGGCGGTGAGCGGCAACCCGTTTCCCGATCCGACCATGGCGGCAATGGCGAAGATCTACTGCAACGAGATGGCAATCCGCGTCACCAGCCAGGCGGTGCAGGTGCACGGCGGCTATGGCTATGTGGACGAGTTCGCCGTGTCGCGGTTGTTCCGCGGCGCGCGCTTCGGCAGCCTGGGTGGCGGCACCACCGAAACGCTGCGTAACCTCGTCGGACGCAAGGTGGTCGAGCACATGGATCTCGCCACCGGCGTCCATAGCCTGAATTTCGTCTGAGGCGAACGCTGCACTGCAGTCGCTCGAGGCTGCACATGGATTCGACGCTTTGTCCTCCCATGCCTGACCAACTCCCGGAGGGAGGGGACAGCGTGTAGCGGACGGCCGCTCCGTAAGCTGAGGCTCGAAGGATGGCCTGCGCATCTCGCATCGACCGCCGCCTGTCGGTCGCGCCCATGATGGACGTGACCGATCGGCATTGCCGCTTCTTCCTGCGGCAGATCTCGCGCCGCACGCTGCTCTACACCGAGATGATCACGACCGGCGCGATCGTCCATGGCGACGTCGACCGGCACCTGCGCTTCCATCCCGACGAGCATCCGGTCGCGCTGCAGCTCGGCGGCTCCGAGCCGGCAGCGCTGGCGCACTGCGCCCGGCTTGCCGAGAACTACGGCTACGACGAAGTCAATCTCAACATCGGCTGCCCGAGCGAGCGCGTGCAGCGGGGCGCGTTCGGCGCCTGCCTCATGGCCGAGCCCGAGCTCGTTGCCGAATGCGTGCGTGCGATGCGTGACGCATGCGCGCTGCCGGTCACGGTCAAGCATCGAATCGGCATCGACCGCATCGAGGACTACGATTTCATGCGCCGCTTCGTCGAGACCGTTGCCGCAGCCGGCTGCCGCACGTTCAACGTCCATGCGCGCAATGCCATCCTCAAAGGCCTCACGCCGAAGGAGAACCGCGAGATCCCGCCGCTTCGCTACGGCGAGGTGCATCGCCTGAAGCAGGAGTTTCCCGAGCTGGAGATCGTCATCAACGGCGGCCTTCGCAGCTGGCCCGAGATCGAAGCACAGCTCGGCTCTGTGGACGGCGTGATGATCGGTCGCGCCGCCGACAACGATCCGTGGCTACTCGCCGAATCCGACACGCGCGTCTTCGGCGAGACGGGCCGGCAGCCCACCCGTGCGCAGGTCATCGCGGCAGTCGCGCGCTACGCCGAAGCCGAAATCGCGCACGGCACGCCGTTGCGGCATATCGTGCGCCACATGTACGGGCTCTATCGCGGCCGCCCGGTGGCGCGGCGCTGGCGGCAGATGCTTTCGGATACGGCGGGGCTGCAGGCGAACGATCCGCAGCTGCTGTGGCATGCGCTGGATGCGATCGAACAGCGCGAGTTCGTCGTTACAGAGGCTTGACGCCGTCCGCGATCAAAACCACACCACCCCGCCTCCTTCGCCGACACCTCTCCTACATCGCAACGACCCCACGTCCGATCTCGATCACGCGTCCCGAAACGAAGATCCGCTTTTCTTCATCGACCCGCAGTCCGAGCCGGCACGCCCGCCCCAGATGATCGCCCTGCATGACGACCGCATTGAGCGGTAGTCGCTCTCCCTGGGCGATGAACCAGCCGCCCAGGTTGGCGCACGCCGAGCCGGTTCCCGGATCCTCGGTGAGGCCGCCCTGCTTCTCGAAGAAGAACCGTACCCGGATGCGATTCGCATCCTCGCGCGCCCAGACGTAGGCGAGCCCGCGCCGCCGGTTGCCGACGCACTCGTTCACGAGCCGCTCGACGTTCGGCCGGCAGCGTTGCACGGCGTCCGAGGAGGCGAGCGGTACGATGAGCTGCTCCGATCCGGTATCGACCCATGCTGCACCGTCGCGCACGTCGGATGCGTCGATTCCCAGAATCCCGGCAAGCTGGCTGCGTGACAAACCCGCATCACGCCACGTCGGCTCGTTCGCCTGCAGTGTCCACCGCTCGCCCTGGGCCGCGACCGGGATGACACCCGCCTGCATCTCGAGCGCGACTCGATCGCCGCAACCCGAGAGGCTGCGCACGACATGCGCACTACCAAGCGTCGGGTGACCCGCGAAGGGCATCTCGAAGCCCGGCGTGAAGATGCGAACGCGCCGTGTCGCTTCCGGGCGCGCCGGCGGCAGCAGAAACGTCGTTTCCGACAGATTGAACTGTAGCGCGAGCGCTTGCATGGTTTCGGTGTCGAGCGCGCTGCCCTCCTCGAACACGCACAGCGGATTGCCGCCGAGCGGTGTCTCGGCAAAGACGTTGACGATGCGAAATCGCAGCTCATGCGCCATGACTGTTCCCCGCGAAACGGGCTGTGTCCATTGTAGTATGAGGCTCTTCGTACCGGAGAGAGCCCTCATGCCCAGCGCCCGACTTTCGCCCGATCTGGAAATGCACTACCGGGTCGACGACTTCACCGATCCGTGGACGACGCCCGAGACGATCCTGCTCCTGCATGGCAACGCGGAAAGTGGGGCCGCCTGGTATCGCTGGGTGCCTGTACTCGGGCGGCGCTTTCGCGTCGTGCGGCCCGACATGCGCGGCTTCGGCCAATCCACGCCCATGCCGCGCGATTTCCCATGGTCGCTCGATGTCATCATCGACGACTATTGCCGCTTGCTGGATTCGCTCGCCATCGAACGCGTGCATCTGGTCGGCGCGAAGATCGCGGGCGTGATCAGCCGCGCGTTCGCCGCGCGCCGTCCGAACCGGATCGCAACGCTTACGGTGGTCGGCTCGCCGCCGCCGCTGCGCAAGGGCGCCGACAAGATCCCGGAGCTCACGAAAGAATTCGAAACGCTGGGCATCGAGCACTGGGCCCGGCGTAACATGGCGGGCCGCCTCGGCGACGAGTTCCCGCCCGAAGGGATCGACTGGTGGACACGCTTCATGGGGCGGACCGCGCTTTCCACCGAGATCGGCTTCAACGCCGCGATCAACTATTCGGACATCCGTGCGGACATTCCGAAGATCCGCTGCCCGACGCTGGTCATCACCACCGAAGGCAGCGGGCTCGCCTCCGTGGAAGAGACGCGCGCCTGGCAGGAGCAGATCGCCGATTCGCGTCTGCTGGTTCTTCCCGGCAACTCGTATCACGTCGCCGCGAGTCATCCCGAGCGCTGCGCCCAGGCCACGCTCGACTTCATCGACGAAGTGGCAGCGCGGGGACGCTGACATTCAGCGCACCACGCGGTTCCGGCCGCTCCAGGGCGCGAATTCGGGACTCATGGCACGATGCCTCCAGTGACCTGACCCCATCCCAGACTGACCCATTCGTCACATTTCAGGACAGTATCCGCAGCGTTTTGACTTTCAGGAAATCCCGATCGTACGTCGCCAGCGCGTCCGCGTTGACGGCAATTGCACTCGCGACCTGAATCGCGTCGGGCAGCTTGAGTTTCAGCGATCCCCGGAAGCGGGCCGCGCTCTCGGCAATATCGGCGTTCAGCGGGACTACCTGCCAGGACTCCATGACGGAGCGGTAGCGCGCGGCAAGCTCATCCTGACCAGCGCCGAGCGGGCCGGTAAGCACCTCGGCGATTGTGAGCGTCGTGACGGCGAAGACGATCTCTCCGGCCGCTTGCCGGTCGAATAGCGGGCGGAAGCGTGAGGCGAGCTTCGGGTGCCCTTCCAGGCAGTAGACGATAGGCGCCGAGTCCACCAGGACCAAGGCACCGGTTGTCAAACTCGAGAGGTCTAGCGGCTCCACTCGTTGCGTAAGCGGCGCAGCGTCGTCGCACTGTACTTGCCCCAAAGGCCCTTGCCCGAACCCGACAGAGAGGTCAGCGGCTGCTGCCGCGCTCTGCGCTCCACCTCCGCGGCCGGCACGATCGCGGCGATTGAGCGCCCGTGGCGCGTGATGATGGTGGCCCGGCCCTTCTCGGCATCGGCGAGGAGCGCAGGAAGCTGGCTGCGGGCCTCCGCGGCATTCTTGCGTATAGGCTTCGACATGATGGAACTGTACAAGTTGTACAAAATGAGGTCAAGGTCGGCTGGCGCTGATGCGGTTCGCTTTCGCCGCCAGCGCCACGATTTGGCCTGTGCGTGTTGCGGCACACTAAGCATCGCCCGTGGCGTTGGCATCGGTATGGCATCCCGCAACGCGACGGTAGTGCGAGACCACCGGGAACGGATCGTAGAAGTGGTGCAGCAGGCGCTTCCACTCGATGTATTCGGGCGAGCGGCGAAAACCGACTTCGTGCGCCTCGAGCGTCTCCCAGCGCACGAGAAGCACGTATTCGTTCGGACGCTCGATGCAGCGCTGCAGCTCGTGCGACAGGTATCCCGACATGGAAGCGATGATCGCTTGTGCCTTCCGAAACGCCGCCTCGAATTCCGCTTCCGCACCGGCTCGCACACTCAGTGGTGCCACTTCGAGGATCACGTCGAAAGCCCTCTCCCGTTCACGCTCGAAGCGCTGCGGCCCGACCTGCGCGCGTGCGTCATTTCTGCTCTGACGCGAACTGCGCGAACAACTCCGCGCCGGTCAGGTTCGTCGTCGGATTGGCGAACGAATAGAAGTCGGGCTTCTCGTCGATGAAGATCTGATGCGTGAGCGCCCACGGCTCGCCATCGCCAAACACGCCCGCCGGCACGAAGTAGCGTGGACCTTGCTTGAGCCGATAGAAAAGATGCGTCCCGCATTGGCGGCAGAAGCCGCGCTCGGCCCACGCCGAAGACGCGTAGACCGAGACGTTGTCCTCGTTCTCGATGCGGAAGTCGGCGCCGCAGTCGACCGCGAGCAGCGGACCGCCGCCCCACTTGCGGCAGATCGTGCAATGACACGCTGCCACATTGTCGTTCTGGATCGTGCCCGATACACGAGCTGCGCCGCACAGACAGCGTCCGTTGCGTTCCTTCGCATCCGTCATGGCGTTCTCCTCTTGGCAACATTGCGCGTGACCCGGAACGATCCAAGCCACGACCGGGGTCGTCAACGCACGCGCGCGTACAGCACCGCATCGATCACCTGGCCATCCTTGAAGACGCTGCGCCGGAGCACGCCCTCGCGCTCGAAGCCGGATTTTTCCAATACGCGCATCGAGGCCGGATTCCACGCGAACACGCGCGCTTCCAGGCGCTCCCAGTCGAAGTGGCCGAGCAGGAAGTCCGAGGTCGCACGGCACGCGGCGGTCATGATGCCACGGCCCCAGTACGCGCGTCCCAGCCAGTAGCCGAAGTGGGCGGATCTCGCATCGACGCCTTCGCCGGGCTCCGCGCCGATGCCGCCCGCCAGCTGCCCCTCGACCTCGATGGCCCAGTGCATTCGAACGGACATGGAATCCAGAATTTCGAACCAGCGATCGGCGTCGCCCTCGGTGTACGGATGCGGGAACTTGTGGGTGAGGTTACGCCAGATATTGCGATTGTTCGCAACGCGAAGCAGCGCCGGCTTGTCGGACCGGTCCCAGTCACGCACCACGCACAGGCCGCAATCGATTCGCATGGATTTAAATTCCTGGTGTGATCCATCAGCGTCCCTACGACCATTACGTCGGCAGATGGGCTTACCAGCCACTTGAGATAGAACAGGGGCAGGAATTCCAAAGCACCAACCCCGCCCTGCCACTCGAGCCACCGGTGTCCATCCCCTTCAAACCGTAAACTCCGGCCGAATGAGATTCTCGAACGAGAAGATATCGTCCCAGCGCTCCGGGGTCAGGAGCTTCCGCTCTTCCACCACGATTTGCTGCAGCGACTTGTTGTCGCGATAGCCCTCGCGCGCGATCTCGGCGCACAGCTCGTAGCCGAGAATGGGCTTCAACAGCGTAACGATGCCGAGCGAGTTGAGCACCATGTCGCGCGTGCGCTCGGCGTTCGCGGTAATGCCTTCGATGCAGTTCGCGCGCAGGTTGTTGACGGCGTTCTCCATCGCATTGATGGAAAGGAACAGCGAAAAGGCGATCACCGGCTCCATGACGTTGAGCTGCAGCTGTCCCGCCGAGGCGGCCAGCGTCACGGTGGTATCCAGGCCGATGACGAGGAAGCCCGCCTGATTGACCACTTCCGGAATCACCGGATTGACCTTCCCCGGCATGATGGATGACCCAGGCTGCATCGGCGGCAGATTGATCTCGTTCAACCCGCAGCGCGGACCCGAAGCGAGCAGGCGCAGGTCGTTGCAGATCTTGGTGAGCTTGACCGCGGTGCGCTTGAGCACGCCCGAGAGCTGCACGAACACGCCGGTATCGGAAGTGGCTTCCACCAGATCTTGCGCGAGTATGAAATCCAGCCCCGTGAGCTGCGACAGGTGCTTGGTCGCGAGTAGCGGATAGCCGGGCGGGGCGGTGACCGAGGTGCCGATCGCGGTCGCGCCCAGGTTGATCTCGTGCAACAGCAGGCGCGATTCGGCGATGCGGCTCACTTCCTCGCCGATGGTCGTGCCCCAGCCGTGGAATTCTTCGCCCATCGACATCGGCACGGCGTCCTGCAGATGGGTGCGTCCCATCTTGAGCACGCCAGAGAGCGCCTTTCCCTTGCGCACGAACCCTTCCTGCAGCAGCTTGAGCGCACTCGAATAGCTCGAAAGGCGCAGGATCAGCGCGAGCCGCAGCGCGGTCGGATAGACGTCGTTGGTCGACTGGCCGAAATTGACGTGATCGTTCGGGTTGACGTACTGGTACTCGCCTCTGGCATGGCCGAGATACTCCAGTGCCACGTTGGCGATGACCTCGTTGGCGTTCATGTTGGTCGAGGTGCCGGCGCCGCCCTGGATGAAGTCGGTGATGAACTCGTTGCGCAGCTCGCCGGCAATCAGCCGGTCGCAGGCGTGGATGATCGCCTCCGCGATCCGGGCGTCGAGCACGCCGAGATCGCGATTCGCCATCGCGGC
>JBOIEI010000363.1:0-6323 GCA_050741055.1 Burkholderiales bacterium
TTCGTCCGCAACCGCAGGAGATGGCGAGCAGCGGTACGATCTATCGCCGCCAGCGGCTCGGAGGAATGCTCAATTACTACTATAGCGCGGCTGCTTGAGGTTCTCGATCGAGAAAGTGGACATGACGCCATCCTGATTCGCGCCTTGGATCCGGGCGCGCTTCCGGACGATCCGGCCGATCGTTTCATCGCCGCCACGTGCTTGGGCGAGCACGTCAAGCTGGTGACCGCGGACGATAGAATCCTCGCCTGGCAGCACCCGATGGTGCGCCATGACGCCAGATCCTAGAGAAGTGGAAGATCGGTCAGAAGCGTCCCACCGCGAATTGGGGAAAGTCAAATGAAAGTCACGACATTCGATATCACGCCGCTACTGGCGCCAGGGCTGCCGCCCGCGGCGGTACGCTGGAGCGGGCGCGTCAAGTTCGATTTCACCGGCGGCAACAACGACCCCGACAGGGTGCCCCTCGAAGGTTTGATCGCGGCCGCCGGATCGGTATTGCGGCGCGAGGGGCGCAAGCTCGCGATCTATGGCGTGGACAACGGGCCGCAGGGATACCGTCCGCTGCGCGATTTCCTCGCCGGCAAGCTCAAGGCCGAGGCCGGCATCGCCTGCACCGCCGACGACATCGTGCTCACTCCGGGATCGAACCCCGGCCTCGATCTCGTCAACGCGACGTTCCTCACACGCGGTGACACCGTCATCATCGAGGAGGACTGCTACCAGAGCGCAATCAACCGGCTGAACCGCATCGGCACGACCATCGTTGGCATTCCGCTAGACAAGGACGGCATGCGAATGGACGCGCTCTCGAATGCGCTCGAGGATTTGAAGCGCAAGGGCGTCAGACCTAAATACATTTACACCATTCCGACCGTGCAGAACCCGACCGCGACCGTCCTTCCAGTGGAGCGGCGACAGGAGATGCTGAGGCTCGCGCACGCACACGGCGTGTTGATCTTCGAGGACGACTGCTATGCCGACCTGACGTGGTCAGGGCAGCGCCCGCCGGCCATTTTCGCGATGGCGGAACGCGGCGGGGTCATCCATGTGGGCTCGTTCTCGAAATCGATCGCACCGGCGCTGCGCGTGGGTTACGTCGTCGCGCCGTGGGAAATAATGTCTCGCATGCTGCCCCTGAAAACCGATGCCGGCTCTGGCGCTCTGGAGCAGATGGTGCTGGCGGAGTACTGTGCGAGAAATTTCATGAAGCACGTCCCGGAGCTGCGGCAGGGGCTGCGCGCCAAGCTCGAAACGTTGATGGAATCGCTCAGGGAACACTTCGGTGCGGCGGTGGAATTCGACGAGCCCAAGGGCGGTATCTTCCTGTGGGTCAAGCTCCCGGATGGTGTGGACACGATGAAGCTCTACCAATCGGCGCTCGCGAAAGGGGTTGCGATCAATCCGGGTCAGCAGTGGTCGGTCAACAATGCGCACAGCCGCAGCCGGATGCGGCTTTGTTTCGCGAGTCCGAGCCACGAGGAGATCCACGAAGGCATCGCGGCGCTCGCCGAGGTGTGCCGCAGTGAGTTCGGCGTATCCAAAGAAGGCGCGTGCTGACTGCGCAGGCTTGCTCACCCAGTCGACCGCACGCGACGTTGCCGCCGCCCGGATGACAAGCGGGCTCGCGAGCGCACACCTCGACTGAGGGCGCGATCAGCTCCTCACCCCGCGCCATTGGCACGATGGCGTACCGTCGCCGAAAGGCTCCTGTTGCGACATCATGGCCACGGCCAGGCCGACGCGCGCCGCATCCGATGAAGCCATGACTCGCAAGCCTGCCACCGTCGTTACCGCGCTCGCCGCCGCCCTGATGTCCAGCCAGATCGCGCTCATGGCGGTGCCGGCCACTATCGTCGACCTGGCGCGGGAGTGGTCGCTCGATGCGGCAGAGATCGGCTGGCTCGGAGGGATCTATTTCGCTGGTTACGCAGCTGGGCTGCCGTTTCTTGCCGGAATCGCGGGCCGAATGGACGGTCGTTTTGTCTACGCGCTTTCGGCAGTCATCGCAGCCGCGGCATCGTTCGGCTTTGCCATGGTTGCCGACGGCTTCTGGCCTGGTCTCGTGCTGAGGTTGATCGGCGGCGTTGGATTTTCGGGCATCCATATCGTCGGCATGAAGCTCATGGCCGATCGACTGTCGGGCAGAGCGCAAGCTCGTGCAGGCGCGTTTTACAGCGCTGCCTACGCGGTCGGCAGCGGCAGCTCATTCCTGATCGCCGGCCCAATCGCCAGCTCGCTCGGCTGGCCTGCAGCATTCGTCACGGCGGGACTCGGATCGTTGCTGGCCATTCCGCTGGTTTTTGCGATCGGCGCCCCTCTGCCGGACCATGAGGTTCGTTCGACCCGCTGGCTGCCGGATTTCCGAGCGGTCTTTGCCATGCCCGAAACCTTGCGCTACATCATCGCCTATGGCGGGAACACGTGGGAGGTGTTCGCCATGCGGGTCTGGTTCGTGCCGCTTCTGGCCTTCAACGCGGGATTGCACGCGACCGGCGCGCACGGCATGAACCTGTCCGTGCTCGCCGGCGTGTCGGCGATCGTTTCCGTACCCGTGAGCATCGTCGTCGCCGAGCTCGGAATTCGTTTCGGACGCGAGCGGGTCGTGCGTGCGGTGTCGCTCGCCTCGATCGCGGTCGCTGTTGCGCTCGGGTCCTTCGCTAGCAGCAGCTTCCTGGTCGTGCTGGCGTTGTTGATGCTGCACGGCGCCAGCAGCTACGGCGATGCCGGGACGATCAATGGCGGCCTGATGGTTGCCTCCCGGCCAGAGACGCGAAGCGCGGCTCTCGCGCTGTTCGGCCTGTTCGGGTTTATCGCGGGATTTCTCGGCCCGCTCGCGGTCGGCCTCACCCTGCAGGCGAGCGGCGGTACTTCGAGCCCTGCAGCCTGGTTCGCCGCACTACTGGTCATCGGATTTGGCTCCGTCGTGTCCGCGGGGGCGATGAGCCGCTTCGGCCGGCCCGTCGATCCGCCATCAGGTCGGCCGCCTCGATGAACCCGCTGCAGCGCGCGAGGCGCGGACTCGATGCCTCCCAGGCCTGGCAGCGCTTGGCCCGCCCCGTCAATCCACCTTCAAGCCGATAGACTTGATGAGCTTGCTGTAGCGGGCGAACTCGGTCTTGATGTGCTGCGCCATCTGTTCGGGCGCGCCGACCGCCGATTCGATGCTTTGCTTGCGCAGGCGCTCGAGCATGTCGGGCGAATTGAAGCCTGCGACGACCTCGGCGTTCAACTTCTTCACGACGGCGGCGGGCGTGCCACGCGGCGCAACGATGCCGTTCCAGCCGTTCACCTGGTATCCCGGCAGGCCACTCTCGGCGAAGGTCGGGACGGCCGGCGCCGTGGGCGAGCGCTTCGCCGCCGCGATCGCGACCAGTCGCAGCTTGTTGGCGACTGCGTGCGGGTACAGCGACGAGATGCTGCCAACCATGTACGCGATCTGGCCGCTGATGAGGTCCGTGATCGCGGGACCATTGCCCTTGTACGGCACGTGCACAGTGTCGATGCCTGCGGCATGACGAAACATCTCGCCGGCGAGGTGGTTCGCGCTGCCCAGGCCCGCCGAACCGTAACTCAGCTTGCCTGGATTGGCTTTCGCATGCGCGATCAGTTGCGTCACGGAATTCACCGGCAGCGCCGGGGTGACCGCGAGCACATAGGGCTGCGTCGTCAGCATGGAAATCGGCGCGAAGTCCCGCTCGGGATGATACGCAAGCTTGGATCTGAGCGCGGGCGTCACCGCGAACGTCGTCTCCGACGATAGGAGCAGGGTGTAGCCGTCGGCGGGCGCGCGCGCGGCCATCTCGGCGCCGATGGCAGTCGCGGCACCTCCGCGGTTGTCGACCACCACGGTCTGGCCCAGGCGCTTGGTCAGCACTTCGCTGGTGAGCCGGCCGATGATGTCCGTGGGACCGCCCGGCGGATACGGCACGATCAACCGGATCGGGCGGGACGGATAGTCCGATTGTGCGCTTGCGGCCGCGAGCGGCAAGGCCGCGGCGAGGACGGCCAGACAGGCCCGGACATCGAGCTTCATTTCGATTCTCCCTGTTGTCGATCTGAGTGATTGACGCTCGATTGCCTCACCCCCCTCCCGGAGGGAGAAGGGAGCGGTGAGCGCCAATATCTTGCATGTCGCGAACGCCACCCATGTCAGCGATGCGCTGCAAGCAGCGCGAGCGTGCGCGCCATCTCGTTGGTCTGGATCATGAGTGCCTCGTCGGCGCCGAGCCCGGGCTTGGACAGCATGAAGTCCGGCTGACAGGCGAGACCCATGTGACACGAGATGCGCGTCGAGTGATCGGTCTCGTTGGCCGTGCCGCCAAGGCACGCGCCCATGCCGTTGGACTTGCAGTAAAGGACGGCTTCGATCGTATTGTGGATGCTGCCCAGGTCGGGCGTCTTGATCTGGACGAAGTCGCAGGCGGCCGCGGCGGTGAAGAGCTTGATGTCGGCGAGCGTATTGCACCATTCGTCGGCGATGAGTCCGACGTCGATGCCTTTTTGCGCCAGGAGCCTGCGCGCCATGCCGAACTTCTCGATCTGTTCCTGCTGGGTTTTCGCAATCATCGGCGACTCCACCAGGAGCTTGTAGCTGCCGGATTCCTGCCGCAGGCGGCCGAGATAGTCCACCAGGGGCTCGACCTGCATCGAAAAGAGCTCGCCCAGGGTGCCGTACAGATCGACGTGGATGCGCGGGTTGTAGTCGGGATCCCCGATCTCCTTGCAGCGCGACGCGACGCGACGAACGAACGCGGCCAGCTTTTCGCCCTGCAGGCCCACGTGCTCGCTCACAATCTGGAACGACGCATGCGGCAGCAACTCGACGCGCTTCAGGATCACGCGATCGAGCTGGCCGGGATCGTCCTTGTGACACGAGGCCAGGATCGCGATGGGCTGCGTTGCGATACTCGCGCCGTATTCGCGTGCGATCACCTCGGCCATCGTTTGCTTGTGCGCCAAGGCGGTGGCATGCAGCAGTGCCTGGCTCACGCCATAGCGAATCGCGGTGTGCAGGCGCTTGCCGCCATGCTCGAACCGGTCCATCGCCTCGGCATTGGGCTTGAATTGCGAGACATCGCGTCCACGCAGGGCCGCAGCCACCTCGGCACGCACATAGTCGATGTGCGGCTTGGCATTGAACGCGGGATCGCGCCCCGCGACGCCGGCGAGGATCACGTCCGCGCAGTCGCCGAACGCAATCTGACCATCCTCCAGAAGGAGCATGATGGAGATGATCGTCGCGGGCTCGATGATGCGGGTGAACCCCGGCGACATGGGCTCGCCGTCGTACAGGCTGCCGTTCGGTTTCGCCTTCCCGGCCTTGATTGCGAGCAGGTCGCGGTGCATGTAGCCGGAGCGACCGGCGGTGCAGATCACGTCTTTGACTTTCATGGCGGCCTCCTTTACTGAATCTTGTTGATTCCGCACGACCGGGGCGATATCGAGATTTGTTCGATAGCCGGCGACCGGCGGTGCGATTACCCCGGCCGCACGGCGATGAGCCGATCGATCATCCCGATCATTGCTTTCCGACGATCTTCTTCAGGCGCTCCACGAGCGCGGCTCCCACGAGCGCACCTGCGTCGAGCGGCGGCGTAGTCGCCGCGGCCTGCGATCCGCCAACGGCTTCGCCCTCCACAGCCGAATCCGACCCTTCCCGTTCGGCGATCCGGGATTGCAGGTTCGCCGCGAACTGCCGGGTCAGACCCGCCGCCAGCTCCTTGACGATACCCGGCCGACCCACCTGTGCGAGCACACCGCTCAAGGCATAGTCGATCACGAGCCGGACGCGCGTGTCGGAGTCGATCGATTCCAGCGCGAACGCGGCGCTGCCCTTCACACGCGAATGGGTCGCACGATCGCTGCCGCCCCCTGTCAAGCTGCCCATCCAGTCATCGTGATAGACGATGCTGCCTTCGCCTGCAAAGCGGGCGCTGACCGGACCGAGCTTCACCGCGAAGACAAGTTGCAATGGGGCCGCCACGGAATCGCCCTGCAGGGATGCGCCGGGCAGGCACGACACCAGCATCGGGATGTCCTTGAACGCCGCCCAGACACGTTCGCGCGGGAAGGCGAGCTCGAACGTCTCTTCAAGCTGCACGAGTGGTCTCCTCCTTGCGGTCGCGCAGGACGCGCGCGATCGCGCGCACGATGCCGACGTAGCCCGTGCAGCGACACAGATTGCCGGCAAGCTCCTTGCGGATAACGGCTTCGTCCGCGTCCGGCAGGCGCAGCACGATGTCGCGCGCCGTGACGAGCATGCCTGGGGTACAGTAGCCGCACTGCAAGGCGTGCTCGGCCGAGAACGCCTCGCGCAGTTG
>JBOIEI010000364.1:0-3119 GCA_050741055.1 Burkholderiales bacterium
CACCTTGCCAGCCTTGATCTGGGAGACCGCATTGGGGCCGACACTCATGCAAAGCTGGACCTGGCCCGCTATGACATCGGTCAGCGCCGATGCCATCGTCCGATAAGACACGTGCAAGATGTCGATATGCGCAGCCGCTTTGAAAGCCGCTGCCGTGATCGAGGACGACGAGCCGGGGCTCGTGGAGCTGTAGTCGAGCTCTCCGGGACGCTGCTTCGCCAGTGCGACCAGTTGATCGAGCGAGCGCACGGGCAGCGACGGATGAGCGACCAGTATGAACGGCGATGTCGCGAGCAACGATACCGGGATGAAGTCGCGAAGGACGTCGTAATTCACCTCGAAAGTGTTCGGTGCCGCCATGAGCGCGCTGGTCGCATTCAAGAAAACGTACCCCTCGGCAGGCTGGCGCAGCGTGTATTCCGCGGCAATGGTGCCGCTCGCCCCGGGATGGCTCTCCATGAGGAAACGCTGGCCCAACGTACGGGCGACTTCGTCCCCTACGATTCGCGGCGCAGCGTCCGCGGACCCCGTCGTGATGATCACTATCGGCTTGGAGGGCCAGTCCTGCGCTGCAGCCGAAGCGACCAGCGGGAGCGAGACGAGCCCGAAAGCAACGATGCGAGAAGACGCGATCATGTTTTCTCCTCCTTCTTATGGACGCCATCCGACAAGCCCATTCGACATAGCTGACGCGGCAGCAGTTCGGTAGGCCGGTTCGTGGCGCCGCTGCTTCTCGGCCTGGTACGCGCCCCGGGCCGCATCGAGCAGCGCCGAGACCAGCACGTGCTCGCTACGCAATCTCGCATCCGGCGCGCCGATGAGCCGGGAAACGGAAGCGGCTGAGCGGACATCGCGGCAGGGTAAGGATGACCCCGACGCCTGCGGCTGCTACGATCGAGCTGTACGCACTGCGGCGGAGCTCACCATGACGGTCCCTGACTACGGCGGGTTGCTGGAAGCGATGCAAAGACGCGTCGAGGCCACCCTCGATGCCTGCACCCGCTGCGGCAAGTGCGTCGAGGCCTGTCCCATGGTCGAGCCGGCCGGTCTCGATCCGAAAAACGGGCCGGCGATCGTCGGCGGCATTCTCGATCTGCTCGGGGGCGGCGCCGGAACGGCGGATGCCGAGCGCTGGGCGCAAGTCTGCACCAACAGCGGCAAGTGCATTCGCGCCTGCGACTACGGGGTCAATCCGCGCTTCATGGTGAACATGGCGCGGGTAGCGGCCAAGGCCAAGGCCGGCGAGGAGGCGGTGCGGCGCGCCGGCCAGAACTACTTCAGCGCCCTGAGCCGCGGCACGCGGCTCATCTCCCGCCTGCAGCTCGCCCCCGACGTGCTGGCGAAGGTCAGCCCGACACTCAAGCGCGCCGAGGAATACGCCGAGACTCCGGAGATCGTCTTCTACACCGGCTGCAACGTCATCCGCACCCCGCACATCGCGCTGCTGGTGCTGGAGGTGATGGAAGCGCTCGGCGTGAAATACGAAGTGATGGGCGGCACCGCGGTGTGCTGCGGCATCCAGCATTTCAAGCAGGGCGACGCGAAGACCGCGGGCCGGATTTCGTTCAACACCATCGAGCGGCTCGGACGCCCGGGCGCTTCGCGCGTGATCACCTGGTGCCCGAGCTGCCAGATCCAGATCAACGAGCTCGCGCTGCCCGCGTACCGCGAAGCCTACGGCGAAGCGCCGTTCGACATGAACCCGCTGGCCGAGTTCTTCGCCGAGCGCATCGACGACTTGCGCAAGCTCTTCGTGCACCGGGTCGAGAAGCGGGTCGCCATTCAGGAGCGCGCCGCACTGCCCGGGATCATGGCCGCGGTGAAGAAAGTGCTGGGCGCGATTCCGGGAGTGGAAGTGGTCGAGCTCGACGTGCCGATCGTCAGCACGCAGGCGAGCCATCTGTCGGTGCTGCCGGAATTCAAGGCGCAATTGCGCGAGCGAGAGCTACGCGCCGCAGCCGATGCCGGCATAACGACGTTCGCCTCGATCTTCCACAACTGCCATCGCGATCTGATCCAGTTCCAGCCACGGGTCTCGTTCGAGTTGGTCAATTTCATGGAGCTGATCGGCGAAGCGATGGGCATTCGCATCCCCGATCTCTACAAGCGCATGCGCCTCATGGGCGACGTCGACGCGATCATCTCGGACAGCGCCGATCTCATCGCCGAGCACGGGCTCGATCTGGAGCAGGTGCGCGAAGTGCTCGTCACCGAAGTGTTCGGCGGCAAGCTGCCCGCGAGGGCGGCCGAAACCGCAGGCCAAATCGAAGCCTGACTTTCGGCGTCTGGATGACTACGGGCGTCACGAACAAGCCGTTGCCCCTGAACACACTACCTACAGTTACCCATGAAGGCCCAGGAACGAGAGAAGTTGCTACACGCACTGAAGGCTCGCTTCGACAAGAACATGCATCGCCACAAAGCAATCGCATGGGCCAACGTGCAGGCCAAGCTCGAAGCAAATCCTGATGCGCTGAGGTCGCTTCGTGAGATGGAGGTGACCGGCGGCGAGCCGGACGTGATCGGCCAGGACCGGGAGGCGGGCCATTTCACGTTCTGGGATTGCGCTGCGGAGAGTCCGACAGGTCGTAGAAGTGTCTGCTATGACGGCGAAGCGCTGGACTCACGCAAGGAGCACAAGCCCAAGAGCAGCGCTGTCGAGATGGCTGCCGCCATGGGAATCGACCTGCTGACGGAGGAACAATACCGAGGGTTGCAAAGACTCGGTGAGTTCGATACGAAGACTTCCAGCTGGGTCGAGACACCGCCTGACATTCGCTCACTCGGCGGAGCCCTCTTCTGCGACCGGCGCTATGGCAAGGTGTTCGTGTATCACAACGGCGCGCAGTCGTACTACGCGGCCAGAGGCTTCCGCGGCTCGCTTCGAGTCTGACCACCGCATCGACTGATTCCCTCGCTGAACGCTGACCCGCCACCCTTGGGTCCTTTCCGACCCGCCTGCGGCATTCGCAGCACACCGCGCACACGCCGTGAATTGACGCGTTGCCGCCCGCGCGGCTGAGGCACGCGTGCCCCAGTTGCTGAACGCGTGCGCTCGCCGATCCTCATCTAATCAAGATCTTGCAAATTGGTACAGGGCTTGCTCAGGTGGCCTGCAA
>JBOIEI010000365.1:0-6947 GCA_050741055.1 Burkholderiales bacterium
GGCGGATGTCGTGGAGCGGAGCTTGGTGGGTGAGTGCCGTCTCGGTGTCGATGATGTAGCCCGTGACGGGACAGACGTACTGGCGGTAGACCGCGCGGTCGGCGATCTCGTGGTCGTTGGTGGCGAACTCGGGACCGATGTCGTAGGTCGCCATCTCGATCACGACGGCGCGGTCCTTGTAGTTGGCGCCGACCGGGCCCAGGTCGGTCGCGCAGCCGGCGCAGCTGTATCGTTCCTGGCCGCCTTGCATGCGCACCGCCAGATTCTCGGTGGCCCGAAACCGCGCTTCGCCCTCGAGGCGCTGCGGCGGGGATCCGGGAAGTGTCGCCTGGGCGAGCCGCTGGCGGCGAAGGTCGGCGCGCCACGCTTCGGTTGCGTTCCGATCGAGGCTGCCGTCGGGGTTCAGGACGACGCCGTAGGTATCGCGCGCGGCAGCGGGGGAGACGGAGTCCTGCTCCACGTCCGCCGCCACCCGTTCGGGGTCGCGCTCCAGCGGATCGCCGAATCCGGCCGCCGCCGACCACAACACGGCATACACGTCGCCGGGCCGCTGGACGAAATTCTGCTGGCGCAGCTGCAGCACCTCCTCGGTGCCTTCGAGCTCATCGATGTCGGCGGGCAGGTGCGAGGCCAAGAGCCGTTGAGCCACGTCGCTTTCCCGAACAAACCGGTACCGGTTCACGGCGCCGGGGTAGCCCGCCATCATGCCCGCGGAAGTCGGGATCGCATTGCCCGACGACAATGTGTCGTGCACGATCTCGGCCGTGCCGTGGGCGACGAAGCATGATTCGGCCGACAATCCTCCGCGCCAGCGCCCGGCGCCGCCCGAATCCGTCACCTCCTTGCGGTACAGGAACAGCACCGGGAACGACTGCTCGGTATGCTCGACGTTGGGCAGCTTGCAGATCGGGGTGCGCGACTGGCCGCCGGTCGATATCCCGTCGGCATGGGCGAAGGCGCCAATGGCGCCGCCGATCGGATCCACCAGGATGTAACCGAAGCGCTCGCCCCACTGGTCGATGCCGCGGAACACCGTCGCCGGCCATTGGCTGGTGCCGCCGATGCACATGATGTCGGCGCGCATCTCGGGATCGCTGTAGATCATCTTCGAGAGCACGTTGTAGGCCGGATAGAGCGATATCTCCATCGCCTGCACCGGCGCGGTCGACACCGAGGCCGGAAAGTCGGCGCAGTTGAGCGTTCCGGGCGTGGGATCGAATTCGCAATGACGCAGCGCGCCGCCGACCGAGAAATACTGGTCCCAGCACATCAGCTCGTTCAGCGCCACCAGCATCGAGCCCCGCCAGCCCGAATAGGTGGCGTTCATGCCGCCTTCCTGCGGCGCGGTGCCGTCGTTGCGGAAGACGAGCGTGTCGCCTCGCTTCTCGACTTCGAGGCAGACGCGGTAGGTCGAGCGGTCGCCCGGGCGACAGCATTCGACGTAGGTACGCTCGCGAAAGATGCCGTCGCGCAAGCGCCCGAGCTTGCGCACGAACGTGCGCTCGCCGTTGTCGAGGATGCGCTTCATCACCGCCTTGACCGTAGCGGCGCCGTAGCGGCGGATGAGCGCGAGAACGCGATCGCGCGCGGTCGTATTGCCGGCGAGCTGGGCACGAAAATCGAGTGCGACTGCAGCGGGCTTGCGCGAGGCCCGCAGATACAGCTCTTCGATATCGCGCCTGACCCGGTCGCCTTCGACGATCTTCACCGGCGGGATCAGGATGCCCTCGTCGAACGCGTCGCGCGCGGATGGACAGAAACTGCCGGGCGTGATGCCGCCGATGTCGTACTGATGCAGGCAGTTGGTCACCCAACAGAACAGCGCACCTTCCCAGAACACGGGGCAGAGCAGCATCACGTCCTGCTGGTGCGCCGCGCCCACCCACGGGTCGTTGGCGAGGAACATGTCGCCCTCGCGGATGCCGGGGTTGTCGCTGCGGTATTCGAGGGTCCACTTCACCTGCGTGTCGGTGACACCCGACATGTACTGCATGTACGGGCCGAAGAAGACGAATTCGGCATCCTCGGTGAGGATCGAAGGGTTCAGGTCGAGCGCGTACATCGCCACCGGCGAGCCGGAAAGGCGCTGGATGGTGGCGCCGTGCTCCTCGTTCACGTTCCACAGCGCGTGGCGCACGACCTCGTAGGTCACCGGATCGATCTCGGGCGCGCAGTCCCGATGCAGCTCGAGTCCCGGTGCGATGCGAAGCTCGCGCGGCGGGACGTACGGCCGATTTCGACCATCGAACGGGTCGGCGGGCAGGGCGCTCAAGCGGGCAGCCGTCATGGCGTGCTCTCGAAAGTCAGGACGAAATTGGCGAGCTCGTCGACCCGAAGCCGCGTGCCCGGCTGAACCACCACCGTCGTGTCGCGGGTTTCGATGATGGCCGGGCCGGCGAACGCATTGCCGCACAGCAGTTGCTCGCCGTCGTAAACGGCGCTAGGAACGAGCGCCTTTGCCCCAGGCCACCAGATGTCGCGTGCGGGGCGCTGGGCTTCGGCAGGCGGCGCCGCGTCGGCAAGTGGCATCGGCAGGAACTGCGGCCGAGGCGTGAGGGCGCGCGCTCGCAGGCGGATCGTCACGATTTCCAGGCGTGCACCGGCGAGCGCCGAGCCAGCGCCGTAGAGTTGCTCGTAGCGGGCGACGAAGCGACGGCGAAGGTCGCTCTCGCAATCGGCGGCCATTCGGTTTGCGTCCAGCGCAACTTCGACTTCGTTGATCTGTCCATGATGGCGCATGTCGATGGCGAGCTCGAAGCGATGCCGCTCGGTGGCGACGCCCTCGCTGAGCAGCCGCTCGCGTGCCTCGTGCTCCAGCGCGGCGGCGATCGCATCGATGCGCGCGGCGTCGAACGGCGTGGCCAGGATCTCGGCATGCTCGAGGATGTGCAGCACGTCGGCCACGGCGGCGCCGAAGGCGCACCAGGTGGACGCCGCCTTCTTCTGCGGCACCACGACGCGTCGGATGCCGAGCTCGCGCGCGAACACGCCTGCATGGGCGGGACCTGCGCCACCGAAGGCGAACAGGACGAAATCGCGCGGATCGAAGCCCTTTTCCACCGTCGTCTTGCGGATGACGTCGGCCATCTGCAGCTCGACAATGCGGCAGATCCCGGCCGCGCATTCGAGCGCCGTCATGCCGAGCGGTCCGGCGCAGGCGTCGATCGCCGCGAACGCCGCCCGCCGGTCGAGCCGTAGGCGCCCGCCGGCGCAGTTGTCCGGGTCGAGGTAGCCGAGCACGAGTTGCGCATCGGTTACCGTCGGCATCGTCCCGCCGCGGCCGTAGCACACGGGCCCCGGGAACGCGCCCGCGCTGTCGGGTCCCACGCTGATGCGCTGCGATTCGGCATCGACCCGAACCAGGCTGCCGCCGCCGCTGCCGATCGCCTGGATGTCGACCTTGGGCAGGAAGAAGTCGTACTGCCGCAGATTGCTCAGAAAGGTATAGGCGGGACGGCCCTGGTGAATGATGCTCACGTCGAACGACGTGCCGCCCATGTCGGTCGTAATGACGTTTGGCTCACCCATGATGTTGCCGAGAAAGAGCGATGCCGTGACGCCAGCGACCGGCCCGGAGTCGAGCGTGAGAAGCGGCGCCTCCAGTGCGCGCGCCACCGGAATGGTTCCGCCGCCGCACTGCGAGATCTGCAGTCCTTGCCGATAGCCCAATTGCGCGAGCGCGCCGTCCAGCCGGGCGATGTAGCCCGACATGATCGGCCCGAGGTGAGCGTTGAAGGCGGTCGCGGCGACGCGCTCGTACTCGCCCCACTTGGGCGCGATGTCGATCGAGCAGGTCGTGAAAAGATCCGGCGCGAGCGCCCGCACGATCTCGGCCGCCCGGCGTTCGTGCAAAGGATTCTTGAACGACCATAGAAAGCACAGCGCGATCGCTTCCACGCCGCTCGCCACGAGCTCCTGCACGGCCGCTTCGACGTCGGCCTCGTTCAGCGGCGCGACCACGCGGCCGAAGCAGTCGACCCGCTCCGATACGCCGCGGATCAGGCGCTTGGGCACGATGGGGACGGGCTTCGCCGTCTCGGGGAAATGAACCACCTTGCGGATGTCACGGCCGGTGAAGCCGCGCGAGCCGCGCATGATGTGGATCGCATGCTCGTGGCCGCGGGTCGTGATGAGACCCACGCGGGCGCCGCGGCTCTGGATGATGGCGTTGGTGCCCACCGTGGTGCCGTGGGAAAGAAACGCGATCGAGCGGCAGAAGGTCGCGAGCTCCATGTCGAGCAGCGCCGCGCCCGCCGTCAACGCCTCGATCATGCCGCGGGCGAAATCGTCCGGGGTCGAGGGCACCTTGACCGAATGCACGCTCCCGCGCCGGTCGATGACGACGCAATCGGTGAAGGTGCCGCCGATGTCGATGCCGACCAGGAATTCGCGCGTCGACTCTGCCGCCGTCATGTCGGGTCGTCCTCCGCGCCGCAGGCATCGCGCTCGACGCGCGGCAGCCCGCGCGCTCCAGCATCGCCGTGCAATGCCGTCATTCCCGCGAAAGCGGGAATCCGGAAAAAGAGCTTCGACCAAAGACAGAATGCTACGCAGGAAATAACCATCGCCCCCTCCGGCGAGGCATGGTAGCGGCTGCCGCGCTGCGATGTCCATCACCATCCGGCGGCAGCACGCTCGGCTGGCGTCGTGGCCGCCACGTACACGCACTTCATGACCCCGGCACGCCTAGCCCGGCTGCCGCAGCGCATGTTACAGTGCCGCCACGCTTTCCGGCCTCGACGCCGGATTCAGCCTGCTGGCATCAGGACACGACCGCATGCCCTTCTACCGCTTCGAACAGTTCGAAAGCCGCTTGCTCACGCCGCACTTGTCGAGCGGAGCCGCGCCGCCGACATCGAAGTCGACGGCGAGCGCAAGCGCTGCGGGCCGGGAGACATCGCGCACTTGCCGCGCGGTAGCACCTGGTCGCTCGCCGCATGCGCGCCTTCGACCCGAAATGCGGCGGTGTCCTCGACTGCCTGGCTCGAACAGAAGCTGGATACCATGAGCCCCGAAGAGCAGGCGCGTGCCCGGGTCGAGCGCAAGGCGAACTGAAAGGGGAGCGAGACGAGCGATGGCGCAGCCGAAGTCGCGGGCGCAGCCGCAGGCCTTGCGCGTGGGATTCGTCGGCCTGGGCATCATCGGAGGCGCGTTTTCCAAGCATCTGCTCGCTAGCGGCTTCGATGTCTGCGGATACGACACGGATTCGGCGCGGCAGACGTTGCTGCGCAGCCGCGGCGGGCGGCCGCTCGATTCGGCAGCCGCGGTCGCGGCGCAGGCTCACGTGGTCATCACCGCGCTGGCGAGCTACGCGGCTTACGAGGCCGCGTACTTCGGCCCGGGCGGCATTGCGCAGAAAGGTGCGCGCGACACCGCGCAGAGAGGCCGGCGCGACATCGCGCAGAAAGGCGCGCGCGGCACCGCGCGGGGGGGCCGCAGCGGCCTCATCGTCGCCGACGTGAGCACCATGCCGCTCGAGCGCAAGACCGATGCGCGCGGGCGCCTGGCGCAACACGGCATTCGCATGCTCGATTGCCCGATCAGCGGCACCGGCGCGCAGGCGGAGAACAAGGACGTCGCGGTTTACGCGAGCGGACCGCAGGCGGACGTGCGCAGAATCCGCCCGGTGCTGGAAGGCTTTGCGCGCAAGGTGTGGTTCGTCGGCGAGTTCGGCGCGGGCTCGAAGCTCAAGTACGTGGCGAACCACCTGGTTACGATACACAATGTGGCGGCGGCCGAGGCGCTGACGCTCGGCATCAAGTCGGGCCTCGAGCCGCAGCTGATGCTCGAGGCCCTGAGCAATGGCGCCGGAACCTCGCGTATGCTGGAGATTCGTGGGCCGCTCATGCTGGCGGACGACTACGAACGGCCGACCATGAAGTGCGATGTGTACCAGAAGGACATCGACATCATCGGCGGTTTCGCCACGGGCTTGCGTTGCCCGACGCCGCTGTTCGATGCGTCGCGCGCAATCTACACCGCGGCGCTGGCGCAGGGCCGGGACAAGCAGGACACCGCGGCGGTGTGCGCGGTATTGAAGGAGATGGCCGGGTTGGCGCCTTCGGTGGCGCGTCCGGCAACGGGAGCACGCAGACGAACTCGAGAGGGATGAATGCCATGAGCACGAGCATCAACGTCGGCAGCCAGGCCGATCGCACCTTGTCGTTGAACATGACGCTGCTGTCGCATCACGAGCTGGACGGTTTCGGCGGCGTCGGCGAAGGCGTGGCAATGCAGATGGCCAAGGACGGCCGTCGCATCATGTGGCTCGCGCACGAGTCGGCGCCGAAGAATTTCACCGCGGTCGACGTGACCGATCCGCGCGCGCCGAAGGTGGTCGTGCAGACCGATCTGCCGCATGCGCAGATGCGCTCCAATTCGCTCGAGGTCTCTGGCGACATCCTGGCGGTGGCCTACCAGACCAAGCAGGTCGGGGTGAAGCCGGCAGGGTTCGAGCTGTTCGACGTGAGCGTGCCGGAAAAGCCGCGCTCGATCGCCCACTTCGATGCCTCCGGGCCGCACTCGCGCGGGACGCACTGCCTGTGGTTCGTCGACGGCGAGACCATCCACATGGCCTCCGGCGCGCCTGACTTCCAGCCGCGCAACCCCAAGGACGACCAGTTCTACCGCATCATCGATGTGCGCAACCCGGCCAAGCCGACCGAGGTCGGCCGCTGGTGGTATCCCGGCACGCGCGAGGGCGACAGCGAGCCGCCGGTTCGGCGCATGCCGAAATTCGACTCCGGCTACCGCGCGCACAACACCAACGTCTATCCCGAGCGGCCCGATCGTGCCTACGTCGGCTACATCGACGGCGGCGCAGTCATCCTGGATATCTCGGACAAGGCGCATCCGAAGATGGTGTCGAACTGGCGCTACGCGCCGCCGAACACCGGCTTCACCCATACCGTCATGCCGCTGCCCAGCCGCGATCTGCTGATCGTGAG
>JBOIEI010000366.1:0-1807 GCA_050741055.1 Burkholderiales bacterium
CTCTTCCGGCTTGGCGGCCACGGGGAAGGCGCCGACCTCCGCCAGCCGCTTGACCGATTCCGGCGAGCGGATGATCTTGGCCAGCTCGGCGTGCAGCTTGTCGATGATCGGACGTGGCGTGCCGGCGGGCGCCAGCAGGCCGTAGAACGAGCCGGAGATAACGTCGGGGAAGCCGACCTCGGGGAAAGTGGGTAGATCCGGCACTATGGCCAAGCGCTCCTTGTCGGCCACCGCTATCGCGCGTAACCGGCCCGCCTTGATGTGGGAGATGAAAACACCCGTGTTGGCGAACAGCAGATCGGATTCGCCGCCGAGCACGCCGACCGTCGCGGGACCTGCGCCCTTGTACGGCACGTGCACGACCTTGATGCCGACGTTTTGCGCGAACAGCACCAGCGCCAGGTGGCCGCCGGCGCCGTTGCCCGACGAAGCCCAGTTGATCTTGCCGGGATTGGCCTTGCCGTAGGCGACGATGTCCTTGACGGTCTTCGGCGCGAACCCCGGGCGCGCGACGAGCAGGTTGGGCACGCGGACGAAGTTGATGATGGGGTCATAGTCCTTGACCGGGTCGTACGGCACCTTGTCGTACAGAAGCGTCGCGAAAATGTGCGTGTTGCCCGCACCCACCAGCAGCGTGTAGCCGTCGGGTGCCGCGTTGGAGACCAGCTCGCCCGCGATCAGGCCGCCGCCGCCCGGACGGTTTTCGTACACGATCGGATATCCCAGAACTTCGCCCAGCTTCAGCGCGAGCGGACGGGCGATCACGTCGGTCCCGCCGCCAGGGGCATAGGGGATCACCCAACGGATGGGTTTGGTGGGATAGCTGCCTTGGGCGAAGGCGGCTGTCGTTACCAGCAGGCAAAGCAATGCGGCGGTCATGCTCTTGATCACGTGGCGCTCCTATCGAAGTCGTTCTGCGCTGAGGACGACGGAAACAGCTTGAAAATCTCGCTTGCTCGATATGATTTTACGTCTTTGTCGGCCCGGCCCGGCTCACGTTCCGACGCGATCGCGGCTGGTATGCTAAGGCGCCCGCCTAAGGCGCCCGCCGGATTCCTGGCGCGGGTGGCCGGCAATCGGAGACGCCATGAACGAGCTCGCACAGGTATCGAGCCTGCAGTACGTGTACGATTTCTCGACGCTCGACCACCCGCCCGAGGGGCCGACCAGCGCCAAGGTAGCGGCACGGCGCCTGCTCTCCGGTCCCACGCTCGAGACGGGCAAGTCGTCCACCGTGGGCGCAGTGCTGACCGGCAGCAGGATCATATTGACGCTTGGCAGCCAGGCCAGAGGCTCGGGAGCCAACGAGCATACGCATCCCAACGAGCAGTTCAATTTCATCCTGCAGGGAACCATGACCGGTGAGCAGGGCGGCGAGCGGATATTCGCGCCGCGCGGCAGTCTGCTGCACACGCCCGGTGGGCTCGTGCATACCGGTCTCGCCTGCCCCGAAGAGGACCTCCTGTTCCTGGCGATGAAGGACACCCGCCATGGCATCGTGGGTCCTTCGGTGAGCGGCAAGTACGAGGGTCCCAACTATCTGCCGGGCTTCGGCACGCGCGCTCACGAACAGATGAAGTCGACCTCGGAGCTGCGTGCGGAATCGGGCCGCGACCCGGCCGGTGAGAAGACGCGCTACATCTACGATTTCGAGCGGCTCGCAGACGAGAAGCCCGGCCGCACATCGAGCGCGGCGGTAGCGTCGAGAGTGAATGCGGCCGGCGCGACCGGAGGCCGCGTTTCGGGCGAATTGCTGCACATCGGTCTCATGCGGTATGCCGTCGGCGGTCCAAGAGTCGAGCACGTG
>JBOIEI010000367.1:0-2159 GCA_050741055.1 Burkholderiales bacterium
CGATGTCCGCGCGACATGTACACGGGCGCGCGCCGTAGATAGCATCGAAGCCTCACACGATCACCGCCCTAGCCCACGTTTTGAAAACACTCACTCGCTTCCCGCACAAGTACACCGAAACCGAAGATTGCTGGATCCCGATGCCCGACGGGGTGCGGCTGGCCGCCAAGTTGTGGCTGCCCGATATCGTATCGACGCAGCGCGTGCCGACCATCATCGAGGTCATCCCGTATCGCAAGCGCGACATCTACGCGCCGCGCGACGCCATGCATCACCGCTATTTCGCTGGCCACGGCTATGCCACGATGCGCGTGGACATCCGCGGCTCGGGCGATTCCGACGGCATCCAGGGCGTGTTCGCCACGAGCGACGAATCCGAAGACACGGTGCAGGTGCTCGCGTGGATCGCGCAACAGCCGTGGAGCGACGGCCAGGTCGGCATGTTCGGGATCTCCTGGGGCGGCTTTCAGGGCATACAGACGGCATTCCGCGCGCCGCCGCAGCTCAAGGCTGTGATCGCGCAGTCGTATGCTCCCGACCGCTTTCGCTACAGCCAGGTGTTTCGCGGCGGATGTTTCCTGTTGCGTGCGATCCGCTGGTCCAGCCAGGTGTTCGGCTACAAGTCGCGTCCGCCCGATCCGGCGCTGGTCGGCAGCCGCTGGCGCGAAATGTGGATGGCGCGCGTGGAGCACAACACGCCGCAGATCATCTCGGCGCTCAAGCACCAGACATTCGACAAGTACTGGCGCGAACGCGCGATCGATCACGCGCATATCAAGGCGCCGTTCTTCGCAGTGAGCGGCTGGGCCGACGGGGCCTACGTCGGGGCCGTGAGCGAATCGCTGAGCAAGCTCGAAGCGCCGTGCAAGGGTCTCATCGGGCCTTGGGGCCATCGTTACGGGCACCTCGGCATGCCCGGCCCCGCAATCGGATTTCTGCAGGAATCGCTGCGCTGGTACGACCACTGGATGCGCGGCCGGGACACGGGCGTCACGCGCGATCCCAAGCTGATCGCGTGGATGCCGCGCTCGGTGCCCGCCAGGAGCTTCTATGCCGAATCGCCCGGGCGCTGGGTGAGCGAAGCGCAATGGCCCAGCCCACGCATCAGGCCGCAGCGTTTTTTCATGAATGCCGGCGGCACGCTCGACGCACGCGCCGGGCGCTCGGCCAAGCTTTCGTGGAAATCGCCGCAGACGCTCGGCCTTGGCGCCGGCGAGCTCATGCCCTGGTTCCAGCACGGACCCAGTCCCGAGCTTCCCGGCGATCAGCGCACCGACGACGGCCAGTCGATCTGCTTCGACAGCGAGCGGCTGCGCAAGGATCTCGAGATCCTCGGCACGCCGGCAGTCACGCTCACCTTTTCGGTCGATCGGCCGGTCGCCTTCGTGTGCGTGCGCGTGTGCGATGTCGCGCCCGATGGCGCATCCACGCGCGTCACATATCAGACCTTCAATCTCACGCATCGCGAAGGTGCCGAGAAGGTCGCACGCCTCACACCGGGCAAGCAGTACACGGTGCGCTTCGATCTGATCGACTGTGCCTATTCGTTCGCAAAAGGCCACCGCATCCGGGTTGCGCTCTCGACCACGTATTGGCCGCTGGTGTGGCCTTCACCCGAGGCGGTGACGCTCACGCTCGTGTCCGGAAAGAGCGCACTCGAGTTGCCGGTGCGGCCAGCCTCGCGCGCCGACGGCAACCCGCCGCGCTTCAAGGCGCCGGAATCCGCCGCCCCGGTCGCGCGCACGGCGCTCACGCCCGGCAGCCGCAATCGGATCATCACGACCGACCTGGGCAAGGGCCTCACGGTGGTCGAGGTGCACGACACGAGCGGGTGCAACCGTTACGACGAGATCGATCTGATCGCGGAAGCGCGTTCGACCGAGCGTTATTGCGTGGTCGAGGACGATCCGCTGTCCGCAATCGCCGAAGTCGGATGGACGTGGGGGTTCGAGCGCGGCGACTGGCGCATCCGCACTGAAAGCCAGACGCAGGTCTCGTGCACCAAGCGGGATTTCGTCATCCGCGGCAAGCTCGCAGCCTACGAAGGCGATGCGAACGTGTTCGAACGCGAGTTCGAGGAGCGCGTCCCGCGAACCGGCAACTAAAGCGAGTGCGCAACGGCATGCAGGCGATGCCGTTGCGCCGTGTCAGGCGGCCGG
>JBOIEI010000368.1:0-2782 GCA_050741055.1 Burkholderiales bacterium
AGACCACTCCGTCCGCGACCGAGTCGCGTCTCACCTCTCCCACCGTGTGGCGCTTCTCGTCCGACCTGCACTGCGCCGACTGCGACATCCACTATGCCGATCCGGTGCCGAGCCGGTTCTCCTTCAAGTCACCCGTCGGCGCGTGCGATACCTGCCGCGGCTTCGGCCGCACCATCGGCATCGATTTCGGCCTGATCGTCCCCGACGAATCGAAGACCTTGCGCGCAGGCGCGATCCGGCCCTGGCAAAGCCCGAGCTTCAAGGAGTGCCAGGACGATCTCGTGAATTACGCGCGCAAGCGCGGCATCCCGCTCGATGTGCAGTTTCGCGAGCTCTCGCCGCGAGAGCGCACGTGGGTGCTCGAGGGCGAGCCCGAATGGGTGAACTGGCGCAAGTCCTGGCCCGGCACCTGGTACGGCGTGCGGCGCTTCTTCGCCTGGCTCGAGACCAAAGCATACAAGATGCACATCCGCGTGCTGCTCTCGCGCTATCGTGCGTACACCCCGTGCACGGCGTGCGACGGCGCGCGGCTCAAGACCGACGCGCTCGCCTGGCGACTCGGAACTCACGCCGATGCGCGGATTCTTCCGCCTGCCGAGCGTTTCATGCCCGCGGGTGTCGGTTTCGATCGCAGCACGCTCCAATCGCTTCCCGGGCTCAATCTGCACGACCTGATGCTGATGCCGATTTCGCGTTGCCGCGATTTCTTCGCCCACGTGACTCTGCCGGCGCCGCTGGACCAGGCGACCGATCTGCTGCTTACCGAGATCCGCACGCGGCTCGACTACCTGTGCCAGGTGGGCCTGGGTTATCTGAGCCTCGACCGCCAATCGCGCACGCTCTCGGGCGGCGAAGTCCAACGCATCAACCTCACCACCGCGCTCGGCACTTCGCTCGTCAACACGCTGTTCGTGCTGGACGAGCCCTCGATCGGATTGCATCCGCGCGACATGCGACGCGTGATCGAGGTGATGCATCGCCTGCGTGATGCCGGCAACACGCTGGTCGTGGTCGAGCACGACCCGCAGATCATGCGCGAAGCCGATCTCCTGCTCGACATGGGACCGGGACCGGGCGAGCGCGGCGGCGAGGTGGTTTCGTTCGGCGTCCCGGCCGAAATCGGCCGTGCCGCGCAGTCGCTGACCGCCGATTACCTGTGCGGGCGCAAGTCGGTCGCGACCGGCGAGCGCCGCCGGCCCGTGGATGCGACCACGCCGGCGATCGAGCTGTGCGGCGCAGGCGAGCACAACCTGCGCGACATCGATGTGCGCATCCCGCTCAACCGCCTGGTGTGCGTAACCGGTGTTTCGGGATCGGGCAAGTCCACGCTGGTGCAGGACGTGCTCTACGCGGCGCTGCTGAAGACGAAGGGTAGACCGACCGAGACGCCGGGCCGTTATCGCAGTCTCGCCGGTCACGAATCGATCGGCGAAATCATCCTGGTCGACCAGACCCCGATCGGGAAGACCACGCGGTCGAACCCTGCGAGCTATGTCGGCGCGTTCGACGCCATCCGCAAGCTCTTCGCCGCCACGCCGCTGGCGAAACAGCGCGCTTACACGCAAGGCACGTTCAGCTTCAACTCCGGCAACGGCCGCTGCCCCACCTGCGGCGGCAACGGCTTCGAGCACGTCGAGATGCAGTTCCTGTCCGACGTGTACCTGCGCTGCCCCGATTGCGACGGCAAGCGTTTCCGTGCCGAGGTGCTGGAGGTGACGCTTTCCGGCTTCGGCGCCGCCGCGCAATCGATGGCCGGCGTGCTCGACATGACGGTCGCGCAGGCGATCCTGTTCTTCGCCGACCAGCCCGACGTGCTGCGCGCGCTGCAACCGCTCGCCGCCGTCGGCCTGGAATACATGCGCCTGGGCCAGCCGGTTCCGACGCTATCGGGCGGCGAAGCGCAGCGCCTGAAACTCGCCGGCTACCTCGCACAGGCCGCGCGCACGGCAAGCCAGGAGCCCAAGCTGTTCCTGTTCGACGAGCCGACCACGGGCCTGCACTTCGACGACATCGCGAAGCTGCTGCGCGCTTTCGCCAAGTTGATCGGCGCCGGCCACTCGCTGGTGGTGATCGATCACAACCTGGATGTAATCCGCGCAGCCGACTGGATCATCGATCTCGGGCCGGAGGGCGGCGTAGACGGTGGCCGCATTGTGTGCTGTGGCACGCCGGCCGAGATCATACAGTTCGACGCTTCGCATACCGGCCACGCGCTCCTCGCCTACGACAAAGGGGCCAGGCTCGGTTTTCTGCCCGCGCAGACGCCAAGTACGTTGGAACAGCCTCGCCCCGACGATTCGACGCTGCTTTTCTTGCCCAGCCAGGAAACCGATCCATCGACGCTGGCCGCTTATGCGCCCGAAACAGATAAATCGAGCCTGGCCCCCATTTCACAAAGAGATAAGTCGAGCCTGGCCCCTTTTCCGCGGAAAGCCATTCAGATCCACAACGCGCGCGAGCACAACCTGCAAAACATCGACGTGAGCGTGCCGCGCGACCGCTTCACCGTCGTGACAGGCGTTTCGGGCAGCGGCAAGAGCACGCTTGCGTTCGACGTTCTCTTCGCCGAAGGGCAACGCCGGTATCTCGAATCGCTCAACGCCTACGCGCGCCAGTTCGTGCAGCCGGCGGCACGGCCCGATGTCGATGCGATCTTCGGCATTCCGCCGACGGTGGCGATCGAGCAGCGCACGAGCCGCGGCGGGCGCAAGAGCACGGTGGCGACGCTGACCGAGATCCACCACTTCCTGCGGCTGCTCTACCTGAAGCTCGGCACCCAGCA
>JBOIEI010000369.1:0-8231 GCA_050741055.1 Burkholderiales bacterium
TGCCGTTCTACTACGGCTGGGTGATCCTCGGCTGCGTCTGTTTCGCGGGCTTCGTGCGCCAGGGCGCGGCGGTCGCCGTGCTGTCGGTGTTCGTGGAACCGATGCGGGGCGACCTCGGCTGGTCCAGCACTGCATTCGGCGGTGCGGTATCGATTGGCGGCGTGCTGGCAGCGCTCGTTTCGCCTTCGATAGGCCGCCTGCTCGATCGGCGCGGCGCGCGGCTGCTGCTTTGCCTCGCCGTGATCGGCACGGGGTTCGCAACCATGGCGATCTCGCGCATCGACTCGGTCGTCGCCTTCTACCTGCTGTTCTGCTTTGCGCGCATGAATTGGGCCGGGCCGTTCGATCTCGGGCTTTACGGTGCGCTCAACGCCTGGTTCGTGCCGCGTCGCGCGCGCGCAGCCTCCATCGCCACGCTCGTCCAGCTTGCCGGGCTGGTCGCGTTTCCGTTGATCGCCCACTACGCCATGAACGGAGCCGATTGGCGTGCCGGGTGGATCGCCGTAGGGTTCACCGTGCTGAGCATCGGGTTCGTGCCGGTGTGGCTGCTGCTCGTGCGCCGTCCGGAAGATCTCGGGCTCGCGCCCGAAGCGGCGCCTGCGAGCACGCTCGAGTCACGACCCGAGGCGCAATTCAGCCGCGAGCAGGCGTTGCGCACGCCGGCGTTCTGGTTGCTCTCGCTCTATGCCGCGCTGGTGTTTCCGTGCCAGGCGGGCGTGAGCCTGTACCAGGCCTCGCACATGATCGAGCGCGGCGTCGATCCCACCTCGGCGGCGCTGATCGTCAGCACCTTTTCGTTCATGTCCGCCTTAGCGAGCCTCGGCGTCGGCTGGCTGCCGCGGCTCTGGCCCATTCGCCATGCGCTCGCGGTGTGCGGCGCGCTCATGTGCGCCGGCGCCCTGTGCCTCAGCGCCGCGACCGCTGCAGCAGCGGGGTTCCTGGGCGCGGCGTTGTTCGGGCTCGGCGTCGGCGGCATGCTGACGCTGCTGCCGGTGGTATGGGCCGACTATTTCGGCCGCGCGAGCTACGGCGCGATTCGCGGCGTCGCGCTGTCGATGCAGGTTCTCGCGCAGGCCTCCGGCCCGCTGGCGGCCGGCGCATTGCGCGACCTCTCGGGCGCGCATACGGCATCGCTGGGGCTGTTCGCGACGCTATCCGCGCTGGCGATGCTGGTCGCGCTGCGGGCGCGTCCTCCTGCCTCGCCTATGCAGGCGGCCGATTGACCACCATCCAGTACATCCCCACCTCGGACACCGTTTCGACGAACTTGTTGAAATCGACCGGCTTGACGATGTAGCTGTTCACGCCCAGC
The DNA here is from genome assembly GCA_050741055.1 of Burkholderiales bacterium. Lineage (GTDB taxonomy): Bacteria > Pseudomonadota > Gammaproteobacteria > Burkholderiales > WYBJ01 > WYBJ01. The sequence goes on from JBOIEI010000369.1 coordinate 1,313, forward strand.
TCGTAGCTCTCGATCACGTCGCGCTCTTCGGCCGAGGAGGTCAGCATGGTGACCGGGATCGACTTGGTGCGCGGGTCGCTTTTCAGTCTCCGCAGCACGTCCACGCCGCTGATCCTGGGCAGCTTGATGTCGAGCAGGATCAGCTTCGGATCGCCGCCGGGGGAGCGCTCGGCGTACGCACCGGCGGCGAACACGTAGTCGAGCGCCTCCTGCCCGTCCTTCACCCACAGCACGCGGTTGGCGAGGTTATGGCGCTTGAGCGCACGCAGCGTCAACTCCGCGTCCGTCGATTTGTCCTCGACCAACAGGATCTCGACCTGCTCGTAGTTTCCCATGTCGCCCTCACTTGGGTAATGTGAAAAGGAACGTTGCGCCTTGTCCGACCGCGCCCTGGGCCCAGACCTTGCCGTCGTGCTTGCTCACCACTCGCTGCACGATGGCAAGCCCGACCCCGGTGCCGGGAAACTCGTCGCTGCGGTGCAGTCGCTGGAAAACGCCGAAGAGCTTGTCATAGTACTTCATGTCGAAGCCCGCGCCGTTGTCCTTGACGTAGTAGACGTGCGCAGAGCCCTCCGGGTGGCCGCCGACCTCGATGCGCGGATGATCGGCCTTGGCCGAAAACTTCACCGCGTTCGACAGCAAGTTGATCCAGACCTGGCGCAACAGGGCCGAGTCGCCGTGCGCCGGCGGCAACGCCCGCAGCTCCACTTCGGGCAGCGTGCCGTTCTCGCGGCGCATCTCGTCCAGTATCGATCGCACCAGCGCGCTCATGTCGATGTCGGCTCCGGAGACCTCGCTCCTGCCCAGACGGGAAAACGCAAGCAGATCGTCGATCAGGCGCCCCATTTCCTGGCTGCTGTTGCGAATCACGTTCAGGACCCGCCGGCCCTCGTCGTCCAGCTTGTCGTCATAGTCCTCCTGCAGGATGCGCGAGAAGCCGTCGACTGCCCGTAACGGCGCGCGCAAATCGTGCGAGACCGAATACGAAAACGCCTCCAGCTCCTTGTTGGCCGCAACCAGTTGCTCGGTGCGCTCCTCCACCCGCTTCTCCAGCAGCGCGTTGAGCTGCCGTGCCTCGTTCTCGGCCTGCTTCTGCGCGTCGATGTCGGTGCAGGTCGCGAACCATTGCAGCACCTGCCCCTTGGGATCACGCATCGGCACTGCGCGCGCGAGATGCCAGCGGTAGACGCCGTCGGCTGCGCGGCGTATGCGGCATTCGGCGTTGTACGGCATGCCGGTTCGCAGCGCGGCGGTCCAGGCGCGCAGGCACGTTTCCAGGTCTTCCGGATGCAGGCCGACACCCCAGCTCCAGGCTTTTACGTCGTTGGCCGCCATGCCGGTGTACTCGACGAGCTGGCGGTTGACATAGCCGGTCGATCCGTCGGCGAGCAGCGTCCATACCATTTGCGGCATCGCGTCGGCCAGCTCGTGGAAGCTCTGCTCGCGCCGGCGGATGTCCTCGTTCTGCGCCTCGATCTCGTCGAGCATCTTGTCGAACGCGCCTGCGAGCTTGCCGAGCTCGTCGGAGCTGGTTACGCCGGTGCGCAAGCCGTAGTTCTTGTCCGCGGCGATCGCGTCGGCGGTGCGCGCGAGATGGCGGATCGGCTCGGAGATGCGCTTCTCGATCGAGCGCGAAACCAGCCTCGCCGCGAACAGCGACACCGCCAGGATGGCTATGGTGATCGCCGCATAGGACCGCAACCGTGCGGCGATCATCGTGAGATCCGACTCGATGTAGACCGTGGCGATCGGCCCGCCGTCCGATTCGATGGTGCGCGCCACGGCGAGGCGGCCGTTCTCGACCCGCGGCCATTTCCCGGAGGACTGGAATCGCTGCGGTGGAGCCGCGTCGTCCCGAAAGCCGCGCACGTAAGTCGCGAAGCTCGTGCCATCGGCGAGATAAATCGCCGCGGCCACCACGTCGCGCATGGCTCGCAGCGACGCGAGCGTCTCGCGCGCGGCCGCGCGATCGTTGAACTCGATCGCCGGCGTCGCGTTGATGGCGACCACGGCGGCATGAGCGTCGAGCTGATCGGCTGCCCGGCCGCGGAAGGTCAGCAGCTCGTAGGCAACGAACGAGCCGCACGCGATCAGCAGCACCAGCAGGCTCACGCTCATGCTCAGGCGAGTGAGCTTGCGGCTGATGGCGAGGTTCTGGAATGCGATCATCTAGCGCGCCTTCGCATCCACCACCGCACGCGCCAGGCGCATCAACTGCGAGCCGAGCACGAGCCCGGCGCGCTCCGCGGCATCCGCGTTCACCTCGAACTGCACGCGCCGGTTCGCCATGACGAGCCCGATCATGCCGCCGCGCTCGACGAATTTCGGCATGTCGCCCACGGTCAGGATCGGCGTCTTCGGCAGCTCGGCCAGGATCTTCTCCAGCTGAGCATCCTCCGAAGCACTGATGAACAGCACCTCGCAGGCGCCGAGCTCGCTCAGCTTGCTCACCCGCTTGACCGCGACCGGCCTGTCGCCGATGCGGTTGCCGCGCACGATATCGTCCAGCGCGGCGCCGAAGGGATCGGCTCCCAGGAGCGCGATGACGAAGGGTGTGTCGGGCCCAGCTGCCCTTTTCGGCCAGCGCACGTACTTGCCGAAGTTGTACAGGAACGCCGCTTTCACCTCGTGTTCCGGGCGCTCGGCGGCGGCAGCCGGGAAGCCGAGGGCCCATGACAACACGCCCAGCAGGCCGATGAGAAGCCAATGCCGCGCAGCGAATACGCTGTTGCCCCGCGCCCTTGCCGGATGTTCAGCCGTCATGGGCCCGCCTGTGCTCAGAACGCGAGGCGCGCATAGAGCAGAACCGCACGGCGTATTTCCACGTTCTCCTCGTTGTCGCCGCGAAACTCGCAGGTGAGCTCCTGCCGAGGCGTGATGCGCGTGCGCCGCTGGACATCGATGTCGATCGTGTCGCGGATTTCGCTGAAGGTCGGTTCGTCGCGCTCGGTGTGATCGTAGTAGGCCTGCAGCGACCAGTCGGTCGTTGCGTCGACGCGCTGGCCGGAGCGGCGGATATCGTCCTGGGTGATGACGTGCACGGCGGCCGCGGCGGTCCAGGTCTTCTCCGGGCTGCGCGATACCGAGGTCACCTCGATGGCGAGCAGATCGGCGAGCGTCAGATTCGCCAGGTCGGAGGTCGACGCGATCATGTGTTCGGCGGCGTACAGGCTGCCGCTGCTGCAAAAAGCGAGAGCGCCGCCGATCGCGCGGAGCTTGCTTCTGCGACGCATGCGCGCCGTTTTACTTCCAGGCCCGTTGCTGTTGTTCTTGGCCGCACCCAGCATGTCCGCAAACACTCCCCCGGCAATGCGTACCGCATGTCCAGCTGCGAGTTCGGGCCCGCAGCTTGGGTCGTAGCCGAGCTTGCGCTCAATCGCTGCCAGCTCGCTCCGTCATCGTCCCAAAGGATGCTCAGCATGCAGCGCGTCGCAGCGTCGGACGCAGCCGGTGCCTGCCTCTGCGCCGACGCCCCGCCTAGCTGTTCACTGCTGCATGATCTGCTCGACACCCTGCAGTTTCATTGCCCAGCCCAGCGCGGATTTGCACCAGATCTGCCGCGCGGGCTCGAGCTGAGCGCGTTGTTCCAGACAGCCCACGCGCAAGGAATAGTACGGAGGATCGCTGATCGCCGACGAGTACACCGGCGTGCCGCATTGCGAACAGAACGCATGCGCGCGCCGGGTTCCGCTCTCGGCGGTCTTGATGTAGATGCGAGGCTGGCCGCCGCGCAGGACGAAACTCTCCCGAGGCGCCTGCACGTTGGCCCGAAACGCCGAGCCCGTCAGCATCTGGCAATCGGTGCAATGACACACGGTCACTTTGCCCGGGTCGACCTCGGCCTCGTAGCGGATGTTGCCGCAATGGCATCTTCCATCGACTTTCACGCCGCTCGCCTGTCGAATCTGCGCCTGTCGAATCTGTTTGTGTCTATGGCGCCATGGTAACAGCCTGCCTCGGGCGTGCCGAGCATTTCGGGATGACCTCCGATTTGACACCGTACGTCGACATCGATAGCGTGACGCACGCGCAACACCGAGGAGCCGCGATGACCGACGCCGAAATGATAAAGCACTTGTGGACCCACAAGACCCAGGATCACCCGCACCTTGCGGACGAGGCGCTCATGTTCGAGCGCGGCGAAGGCGTCTACGTCTGGAACCGCGAGGGCCGACGTTTCATCGACGCCTTTGCCGGGCTTGCCGTGGTCAATATCGGCCACGGTCGCGCCGAGATCGCAGAGGCGGTCGCCCGCCAGACGATGCAGCTCGCTTACTATCCGACCACGCGCCAATTCTCCAATCGGCCCGCTGCCGAGCTGGCGGCGAAGCTCGCGGCGCTCACCCCCGGCGATCTCTCGTATACCTTGTTCGCAGTGAGCGGCTCGGAAGCGAACGAGCGCGCGATCCAGATCGCCCGGCACTACTGGCTCAAGCGCGGCCGTGCGCGCAAGCACAAGGTGATCGCCTTGCAGCGCGGCTACCACGGCGCCACACTGGGAACACTCGAAGTGTGCGGCATTCCCGAGCTGTTCGCGCCCTACGAGCCGCTCGCCTGGGACGGATTCGTCAAGTCGCCGCCGCCGTATGCGTTGCACGACCGCGAGGCCGGCACCGACGAACGACTCGTGCGCCGGCACGCCGACATGCTGGCCGACGCGGTTCGCGCCCAGGACCCGGAGACGGTGGCGGCGATCATCCTGGAGCCGTGCCTGAGCTCGGGCGGGATCATTATCCCGCCGCTGGGCTGGCTCGAGCGCGTGCGCGATATCTGCGACGAGCTGGACGTGCTCATGATCGCGGACGAGGTGATCACCGGTTTCGGGCGCACCGGGCGCTGGTTCGCCGTGGAGCATGAAGCGGTCGTTCCCGACATCATGACGATCGCCAAGGGCATCACCTCGGGCTACGTTCCGTTGTCGGCTGCCGTCGCACGGACCCGCATCGCCGACGTATTCGGCGAAACGGGCCACGAGGAGAACGTCCATCCCAACACGTACTGCGGACATCCGGTCGCATGCGCAGCCGCGCTCGCCAACATCGCCATCCTGGAGCGGGAGAACCTGATTGCGAATTCCGCTCGCATGGGCGAGCGCCTGCAGCACGCCCTCGCGAATCGCATCGGCGCTCTGCCGATCGTGGGCGAGGTGCGCTCGCGCGGGCTGCTGCTCGCCGTCGACCTGGTCGATCCACAGGAGCGGCAGCAGCCGCTGGCGAAGGAACAGGTCGCCTCGCTCAACATGCGCGCCTGGAAGCGCGGCTTCATTCCGTTCGCACGCGGCAGCGTATTGCGGCTCGCGCCGCCGCTTTGCATCGACGCGGCCCAGGTCGACGAGCTGGCTGCGGCTGCGTGCGAGTGCGTCGAGGAGCTGCAGGATGAGCTCCTTACCTCGCGTGCACCTGGCCCAGCCATGCGCAGATCCGATCCGCCCGCGGCTGCCGCGCCATCGTCCAGGCCTCGTCCAGAATCTGCGCGCTGACATCCGCGGCATACGCGGTCTCGAGCTGGCCCCGCGTCTTGCGCGCAAGATCGTCGTCCGAGATCGGCACCCCGGCCGAGCCGATGCAGCGCTCGACCTGCGCCGTGAGCTCGGCTCCGCCCTGCAACACCACGCGCAGGTCGGCCGCCTCGCGCGCCAGGTCCGGCCGCGCCGTCGCAACGAACTTGCGGCGCAATGCCGCGACCTGCGGATCGTCGACCATCGCCTGCGTGATCTGCGCCGTGCCGGCCGCCTTGTGGATGAGTGACACGGCGCCCCAGTGCTGGAAGCTCACCAGCGCCTGTGCACGGTCCATCGGCTCGGGTCGATTGCACAGCTGTATCGTCAGCGGATTGACGCCGACCTCGACCCGCTCGATGTCGGCGACATCGAAGCGGCTGCGCCGCGCCACGTCGAGGCACACGTCGATCACGGGATGGGTCACGAAGCCGGACGGATACGGTTTGTAGGCGAGCGACAGGATCTCGAAGCGGCTGCCCAGCTCGGCGACCGCCGCTTCGGGCTGCGGGTCGGTCGAGAAGGAGACGGCGAAGCCCTTCACCCCTTCGATCATCGTATCGTTGATGGTGAGGCCGCGCTCGGCCAGCAACGCCGCGAACACGCCGCAGCGCGCCGAATGCCCCGGCGTGAAGGGACTTCCCATGGTGGCGTGCGCCTCGCGCAACCCGGCGGCCTGGTTGATGGCATGCCCGATGGCGCGGCTCATCGCCTCGGCATCGAGGCCCAGCAACTTGCCGGCGGTCACCGCCGCGCCGATACCGCCCACCAGGCCCTGCATCGAAAGCCCGACCGACACTTCGGCCGGCGGCGTGCACAGCACGGCTCCGATCCGGCACTGCAGCTCGATGCCCAGGATGACGCTATGGATGAGCGCCTGACCCGATACCGGGAGGCGTTCCGCGATTGCAAGCGCCGCGGCGCCGACGGGGCTCGATGGATGCGCCACGGTCCGTTAGTGGGTGTCGTTGAACGCCAGCGCAGCCGATGCTGCCGAGTTGATCAGCGCCGCGTTCAACGTATCGAGCCGCTCGCGGCGGCCGATCACGGTGGCATGCGGACCGCCATTGAACTCGGAAACGACCGCCAGCGTTCGCTCCACCACCGGCTCGCGGGCGCCGCCGGCTGCGCAGCCGACGAAGTTGACGAACGCGCGTGCGCCTTCGTGCTGCACCGCCGCGGGAAGATCGTTGTAGCGGGACGAGGCTGCGTATTGCGCGAGTGTGCGGGTGACGGCGGTCATGTGCTTGCTCCGGTGCAAATGTATGGATTGTTCCTGACCAGGATCTTCGCCTCGGCTTCCGCCACCATTACGTCGTCCTGATTGCGGCACGTGCCGCTCAACGTGACGATGCCCCCGCCATGATGCGGCTTGTCGGTCATGGCAGCGATGGTCCAGTGTGTGCTGACCGTGTCACCGGG
>JBOIEI010000370.1:0-11484 GCA_050741055.1 Burkholderiales bacterium
GGCCCAGGTGCCGCGCGCGATCGTGCAGCGGCTCAACGATGCCATCAATGCGGCACTGCGCTCTCAAGAGGTGAGCAAGCCGCTGCTCTCGCAAGGCTCGAATCCGCAGCCACTGTCGGTCGAGGAATTCACCCAGTTCGTCCGCAGCGACTGCCCGAGCTGGGGGCGCGCGGTGAAGGTGGCGGGCCTTAAGCCCGAATGAAGGGGTTACGAGGTCGACCATACCCCTGTGGCATCGCCGCAACCCCTGTTTCGGGATGCAACCGTTGCGCGTATCTTTTTCTTGGATCGACTCGATCGGGCGCCCACAATTCGAATCGCTACACGGCGTATTGGGCGTCGCTCCCGCGCAGGCGAAGCCCCGGGGAAATCGAGCAGCCCTGGATTCCGCTTGCGGAGAATGACGTTCCTCAGACAACCCGAAGGGGGAGATCGTTATGAAGCGTCTCGTTGCTGCACTGCTGTGCGTCGCGTTCACCCTCGCCGGCTGCGCCACGCCCAACTCCGGCTCGGGCTGGACCACGCTGATCGACGGCGAGAAGGGGCTGGACAACTTCAATCGCATCGGCGGTGCGAACTGGAGCGCGCAAGGAGGGGCGATAGTCGCCGACAAATCAAAGAATACGAGCCACCTGGTCTCGAAGCAGTCGTACGGCGATTTCGAGTTGTACGTCGAATTCTTTGCCGAACCCACCACCAATAGCGGTGTCTTCATCCGCGCCAGCGACCCGAAAAAGGTCGGGGCTGACAGTGCATACGAAGTGAACATCTTCGATCAGCGCCCGGGCCAGGAGTATTCGACCGGTGCGATCGTCAACTTCGCGCAAGTCCCGGTGCCGGCGAAGTACAAGGCGGGCGGCAAGTGGAACACGATGGAGATCTACGCCAAGGGTTCGCAAGTCACGGTGCGGTTGAACGGCGAGGTGACCGCACACATGGTGAACGACAAGTTCAAGTCAGGGCCCTTCACGCTGCAGTTCGGCAACCGGGGCAAGGAGCCCGGTGGCGCCATCAAGTGGCGCAAGGTCGCGATCCGGCCGCTGTAGTCTCCTGCTCGCCGCTGCGCCACTACGGAGCAGCGCAAGCCGACACTCAGTTCCCGTTTACGCGGGAGCGACTCGCTGCGTCATGCCCGCGCAGGCGGGCATCCTGGCCGGGCAGTCACGCCGCAGCCACATGCGGCGTGAGGATCTGCCGGATGGCCTTTACGTCCTGCAGCTTGTCGAACCCGGCATTGAGCTGGTCGAAGCCGATGTGGCCGTCGATCAGCCGGTCAACCGGCAGACGGCCTTCCTGGTAGAGGCGGATGAAGCGCGGAATATCGCGCACCGGCACGCACGAACCCATGTAGCTGCCGCGGATCGCCTTCTCCTGCCCAACCAGATCGCATTGATCGACACGGAAAGTGGCGCCCACGGGCGGCAATCCGGCCACCACGACAGTGCCGCCGTACTTGACGATCGCGTACGCCGTCTGCATCGCATCGATGTTGCCCACCAGCTCGAACGCGTAGTCCACGCCGCCGCGCGTGAGGTCGCGTACCTGCTGCACGCAATCCGGATCGGCCGCGCAGACCATGTGCGTGGCGCCGACGCTCGCTGCAACCTCGAGCTTCCATGCGGCGGGATCGATCGCGACGATCGTTTCCGCACCTGCGAGCCGGGCGCCGAGGACGCCGCTCAGACCCACGCCGCCCAAGCCGAGGACGGCGACCGTATCGCCTGGGCGAATGCGCGCGGTATTGATCACCGCCCCGACGCCGGTCATCACCGCGCAGCCGAACAACGCCGCGTCCGCGAGCGGCATGGCTGCGTCGATCACCACCACGCTGCCGCGATCCACCACCGCGTATTCGGCCATGCAGGAAAGCCCCGAATGATGGGCGATGCGCTCGCCGTTCACGGCGCTGATGCGGCTTCCGCCCGCCATCAGCCCACCGGCCGCTTTTGCGGCGGCTGCACGTTCGCACACCTGCGGGCGGCCTTCGACGCAGCGCGGACAGCGCCCGCACGAAGCCGAGAACTGGAATACCACGTGGTCTCCGGGGCGCACGTCGTCGACGGCCGCGCCCACCTCGACGACTTCGCCCGAGCCTTCGTGGCCCAGCACCATCGGCACGGGGCGCGGACGGTCGCCGTTGATCACGGACAGATCCGAATGGCACAAGCCTGCGCCAGCGATCCTGACCAGCAGCTCGACCGGCTTCGGGGGAGCGAGGTCGATCTCCTCGATCGACAGAGGGCGCGAGCGCGCATAGGGCCGTGGCGCGCCGATGGTTCGAAGGACCGCGGCTTTGCAGCGAATCGTCATGAGCATTCTCCGGAAGAAACACGCCACCCCGGCGCTTCGTGCCGCCTCGTCGCGAGAGGAAGCGCGCATCGACCACGCCCGCGGCCGTCGGAAAGGGCACGCAGCAGGACAAGCTTGCGCTATCGTACGACATTTCGTTTGCCGCCGGCCCCGTGAACGCGTCCTCTTCGCGCCGAATCCTGCACCTGGACATGGACGCCTTCTTCGCGGCGGTGGAGCTGCTGCGCCGGCCCGATCTGCGCGGGAAACCCCTCATCATCGGCGGCCGGGGCGATCCCAGCCGGCGCGGGGTCGTGGCTACCGCGACCTACGAGGCGCGCCGGTTCGGCGTGCACTCCGGCATGCCGTTTCGCACCGCGCAGCGGCTTTGTCCCGATGCGGTCTATCTGCCGACCGACTTCGCCGAGTATGCGCGCTGGTCGCAGGTGTTCAAGGCGGCGATGAAGGACGTCTCGCCGCTGTTCGAGGACCGGGGGATCGACGAGGCCTATCTCGACATCAGCGCGAATGCCGAAACGAGCGACGCGCTCGGGCGGCAGCTCAAGGCGCGAATTGTCGCCGACACCGGCATGACCTGCTCGATCGGCATCGCCCCCAACAAGTTGCTGGCGAAGATCGCGTCCGACCTGGACAAGCCCGACGGCCTCACCATCCTGAGCCGCGAGGACATCGAGTCACGCATCTGGCCGCTGCCTGCGCGCAAAATTCCCGGCATCGGTCCCAAGGCGGAGCAGAAGCTCGACGCGCTCGGCATTCAATCGATCGGCGAGCTTGCCGCTGCGCCGCTGGTGCGGCTCGCACGCCACTTCGGCAATGCGATGGCCGCGTTCATGCACGCAGCAGCGCACGGGCAGCACGACACGCCGGTCGTCACCGTGCGCGAGCCCAAGTCGCGCAGCCGCGAAACCACCTTCCAGGAAGACGTGGCCGATTTGCGCGTGATCGAGCAGACCCTGGCGGCGTTGAGCGCGCAGGTGGCCGAGGACCTCCGCCGGCGCGGCTATGCTGGCCGCACGGTCGGCATCAAGCTGCGCTTCGCGGACTTCCGCACGCTCACGCGCGATCGCACCCTGGCCGAGCCGACCGAAGATGCCCGCGTCATCACGGAAGCCGCGCGCGAGTGCTTGCGGCGGGTGAAGCTCGATCGGCGGGTGCGGCTGCTCGGTGTCCGGGTCACCGAGCTTGCGCCAGCGACCGGAGCTGCGGCGCGCTCGGATCTGTACGACGGCGTCGCAGCGCAGTAACGCGCCGTGGCATTGCGGCAGGTCTGAGCCTGCCGGCATTGCGCTCGAGCGCTATCCCTTCCACGAATCCTTCAAGCTCACCGCGCGGTTGAATATCGGAGCACCGGGGCGCGATTCGACGCGATCGGCGACGAAATAGCCGTGGCGCTCGAACTGAAAGCGCGCTTCCGGTTCGGCTTCGCGCAGCGCCGGCTCGAGCTGGGCTGCGACGACTTGCTTCGAATCGGGATTGAGGTCGGCGATGAAATCGCGCTCGCTGCCCGGGTGCGGTACCTTGAACAACCGGTCGTACAGCCGCACCGACGCCTCGTAGGCGTGACGCGCGCTGACCCAATGAAGGTTGCCCTTCACCTTGTAGGCATCCGACCCCGGCGTGCCCGATTTCGAGTCCGGGAAGTACGTGCAGCGCACCGCCGTCACGGTTCCCGCGCTGTCCTTGTCGCAACCAGTGCATTCGACCACGAAGCCGTAACGCAAGCGGACACGATTTCCGGGATAGAGACGGAAATAACCCTTCGGCGGGCTTTCGCTGAAGTCCTCGCGCTCGATCCACAGCTCGCGCGTGAGCGGCAGCTCGCGCTTGCCCCAGTCCGGCCGTTGCGGGTGGTTCGGCGCTGCGCACGCCTCCTCGGCGCCTTCGGGATAGTTCTCGATCACGAGCTTCACCGGATCGAGCACCGCGATGCGACGCGGCGCCGTTTCGTTCATGTGTTCTCGCATGCACTCCTCGAGGACGGCGTAGTCGATCCACTAATCGGCCTTGGAGACGCCGATGCGCTCGGCGAACAGGCGAAAGCCCTCCGGGGTGAAGCCGCGTCGGCGCGCGCCGACCAGCGTCGGCATGCGCGGGTCGTCCCAGCCGTCGACGAAGCCCTCGTCGACCAGCTGGATCAGGCGCCGCTTCGACAGCACGACGTAGGTGAGGTTGAGCCGCGCGAACTCGTACTGGTGCGGCAGCGGCCGCGTGAGCAAGCCGAGCTCGGCCAGCTTCTGCACGATCCAGTCGTACAGCGCGCGGTTGTTCTCGAATTCGAGCGTGCAGATCGAGTGCGTGATGTTCTCGAGCGCATCCGAGATGCAGTGCGCATAGTCGTACAGCGGATAGACGCACCAGCGGTTGCCGGTGCGGTGGTGCTGCGCATGGCGGATGCGGAAGATGGCCGGATCGCGCAGTACGATGTTGGGCGCGGCCATGTCGATCATCAACCGCAGCACGTGCGCGCCGTCGGGGAACTCGCCCGCCGCCATGCGTCGGAAGAGCGCCAGGTTCTCGTCCGGCGTGCGATCGCGGTAGGGGCTCGCGCGCCCCGGCTCGGTCAGCGTGCCGCGGTTGGCGCGCATCTCCTCCGCGCTCTGGCTGTCGACATAAGCGAGGCCGTGGGTGATGAACGCTTCGGCGAGCTGGTACAGCGTCTGGAAATAATCCGAGGCGAAGTAAAGGTGCTCGCCCCAGTCGAACCCGAGCCAGTGCACCGCGTCGATAATCGAGTCGACGTACTCCTGCTCTTCCTTGGCCGGGTTGGTGTCGTCGAAGCGCAGATGGCACGTGCCGCCGTAGTCGCGGGCGAGGCCGAAGTTGAGGCAGATCGCTTTCGAGTGCCCCAGGTGCAGGTAGCCGTTCGGTTCCGGCGGAAAGCGCGTGCGCACCGGCCAGGGATCGGGTGGTGCACCCGCCTGCACGGCCGCCGGCCCGGGCGTACCGCTCCACTTGCGCCCGGCGTTGCGGCCGTTGCGCAAATCGTCCTCGACGATCGCGCGCAGGAAGTTCGACACAGCGGGTTCGTTCGCGGCTGCTGCTTTGGCTTGGGTGCCACGGGATGGTTTGGTGCTCATGCGCGAATCCTGTTCTGGCCCGCTCGGTTGCGGCCGAGCCGGCGCAGACATTCTACCAAGCCGGCTTCGGCGCTCCGCCGCGCCCGTTTCGTGGCGCTACAGGAGGTAGGCGAGCACGAAGATGCCGATCATCATGAAGACGACCGCGAGTTTGACCACGACCGCGAATATCAGGGCGACCCAGGTGGCAACTGCAACGCGTCCCGCGGAGAAAAGTCCGCGCCGCGCGCTCAGTTCCCCGATCAACGCGCCGGCGAAGGGACCGACGAGGAGCCCGGCGAAGCCGAAGAACATGCCCAGTATCGTCCCGAGCGCGGAGCCGACGACGCCGGCGCGCGTCGCGCCGACCCGCTTGGCGCCGAGCATGGTGGCCGCAATGTCGGCGATCACGGTGACCAACGTCAATGCGCCGAGCACGGCGAGGGTCACATAGCCGACTTCGCGAAAATCATCGATCCAGGCGGCGAGCAGCAGGCCGCCGAAAACCAGCGGCGCACCGGGCAGCGCCGGCAACACGGTGCCGCCGATTCCGACGCCGATCAACGCGCATGCTGCCAGCCACAACCACGGATCGGGTGAGCCCATGACGCTTCATTTCCTGCTGCGAGACGATGGAGCCTTCGCGGCCATTGTACCTGCCCGCCGCGCACGGCCCGTGAGCACTGTCGCGCGCCCCTGCCTACAGCCTCACGCAAGAAGCCGAGTGAGCGGGATTGCCCTGTAGCCTCACGTAAGAACCTGACTGAACGCCGATTGCTTTACTTGTGCCCGAGACGTGCCTATGCTCGCTCCGCGTGCACACGCTGATCGTCGCCGCGCTCAAGCGGCTCAGTCCTCGCGGCTACCAGCCGGCCACTGCGCTTGCAGCTTCGCTCGCAGCTTCGCCCGAAGCGGTCGCGGAAGCTTTGCGGCAGGCGATGGCGGCCGGCGCGCCGGTACAATACGACGCGCACTGCGGTTATCGGCTCACAGAGGCGCTCGATTGGCTGGATGCCGCACGCATCGCGCCTGCGATTGGGCGTACGGGCATGGCGGTGGCCGTCGTCGATTGTTGCGGTTCGACCAACGCGGATCTGATGCGAGCAGCGCGCAGCGATGCGCCGCATGGCCAGGTGCTCGTCGCCGAACTACAGACCGAAGGCCGTGGCCGGCAGGGCCGACGCTGGCATTCCGGAATTTGTACCGCGCTCACCTTCTCGCTGCTTTGGCGCTTCCACGTCCGGCCCGTATCGGCCCTGAGTGGATTGAGCCTCGCCGTAGGCGTCGCGATCGCCCGCGCGCTGCGGCGCCACGAGTTGGCGGCCGAGCTCAAATGGCCGAACGATCTGCTGTGGCGGGAACGCAAGCTGGGCGGCATCCTGGTCGAAGTGCAGGGCGATGCCGCGGGGCCGTGCGCGGCGGTGATCGGCATCGGCGTGAACGTGCGCCTGTGCAGCGAGCAGCGTGCGCGGATCGATCAAGCCGTGAGCGACGTATGCGAAGCCGACGGTACCGTATTGTCGCGCAACGATTGGCTCGCCGCGATGCTGCTGGAGTTGTCCGACGTGCTCGGCATGTTCGCCCGGGAAGGCTTCGCGGCCTCGCGTGCCGAGTGGGACCGTTATCATGCGCATGCGGGCCGCCGCGTCGAGCTGGCACTCCCGAACGGTGAACGCTTGCTCGGGATCGCCTCTGGCGTGGATGCGAGCGGCCGCTTGCTGCTCACCACTGCCCACGGCACGCACGCGGTCATGACGGGCGACGTATCGTTGCGAGCGAGCGCATGATCCTGACGCTGGATGCAGGCAACACGCGGATCAAATGGGGACTGCGTCACGACGGCGCCTGGGAAGGCGTGGGCGCGCTGCCCGTTGCCGAAGCCGGAACCCTGGCCGAGGCACTTGGTTGCTCGCATCGGCCCGAGCGCATCCTCGTCGCCAACGTTGCCGGTGCCGCGGTGCAGGCGGCCATCGAGCGTGCGTCGGCGCAGTTCGGCTGCCTGCCCGAATTCATCCAGGCGTGCGCGCAACAATGCGGCGTGCGCTCGAGTTACGACGATCCCGCACAGCTGGGCGCCGATCGCTGGGCTGCGCTCATTGCCGCGCGCCGCCTGTTCGGCGGCCCCTGCCTGGCGGTCAATGCCGGCACGGCGCTCACGGTCGACGCGTTGAGCGACGAAGGCGTCTTTCTCGGCGGTATCATCGCGCCGGGAATCGAATTGATGCGCCGCGCGCTGGACGCGTATACCGCAGGACTTCGCATGCAACCCGGAGAAGTGCGGTTCTTTCCGGCCAATACGGGCGATGCCATCATGAGCGGCGCGGCGCATGCCGCTGCGGGTGCGACCGAGCGCATGGCGAGCTTCATGCAGGCCAACGGGCAGAGTCCGGTGCGCGTCGTTCTGGGCGGAGGTGCGGCGCCCGTGCTGCGCCCGCTGCTCGCCACGCTCGACACCGTGGAGGTGGATCATCTCGTGCTGGAGGGTCTTGCCGCGATCGCCGAGGAGGGTGGCTAGAGTGCCGTGGGCCGTGTTCGTTCTGCTGATCGCGAATATCGCCGTGGGCGGATACTTCCTGGCTGAAAAGACGCCGAGCGGCGAGGCCGAAGTCCGCGGACTGGAAGTGAACGCCGACAAGGTGAAGGTGCTGCCGCCCGCGGCGGCTGAAGCCGCTACCTCCCCGCCCGTCGAGCCTGCCGCGAAGCCCGCCGAGAAGGCGGTGGAGAAACCCGCGCCGAAGCCGGTCACTGCCGCATGTCTCGAATGGGGCACGTTCGGCGCCGCCGAGCTGGAACGCGCGCAGGCCGAGCTTGCCGCACTCGGCCCGACACGAACGATCGTGCGCGAGCTCGGTCCCGCCCTCGCCTGGTGGGTGCATGTCCCGCCGCTGCGTTCACGAGAAGAAGCCGAGCGGCGTGCGCAAGCGATCGAAGCAGCCGGGGTGAAGGACGTTCAGATCGTGGCCGACGGCGAACGCTGGCGCAACGCAATTTCGCTGGGCATCTTCAAGACCCAGGAAGCGGCAAGCGCGCAGCTCGTGCGCATGAAGGCGGCGGGCGTGCGCAACGTCGCGATCGCCCAGCGTAACGACCTCCTGCGCCTCGCCTCGCTTTTCATCGTCGAGCCGACCGCGGCGCTGGCTGCGCGCATGGCGGAACTGCGATTGGGTTTCCCGGGCACCGAGCTGCGCGCCGCCGCCTGCCCGCCGTGATTTCGATATAGCGCCGGTTCGAACGCGCAGGAAGGATTCGCAATGATCGATTTCTCGCCCACGCCACAGCAGGCCGCCTTGCGCGCCAAAGTCGAGGCCTTCATACGCGGTCGAATCGTTCCGCTGGAGGCCGACCCGCGCCAGGGCCCCCATGGCCCGCAGGACGATTTCCGCCGCGAGCTGAACGCGCTTGCCCACGCCGAAGCGCTTCTTGCCCCGCACGTCGGCCGGGACTGGGGCGGGCTCGGACTCGACCACGTGAGCTGCGCGATCGTGTTCGAGGCTGCCGGCTACTCCCCGATCGGACCGATCGCGCTGAACTGCTCGGCGCCGGACGAGGGCAACATGCACATGCTGGAGCTGATCGCGAGCGGCGAGCAGAAGGAGCGCTTCCTGCGCCCGCTCGCGGCCGGCGAGACGCGCTCGTGCTTCGCGATGACAGAGCCCGCGCCGGGCGCAGGCGCCGATCCCAGCCTGCTCCTGACCGAGGCACGCCGCGACGGCGACCACTACCGCGTGAACGGCCGCAAATGGCTGATCACCGGCGCCCAGGGGGCGGCCTTCGCCATCATCATGGCCCGCGCCGAGGAAGGCGCGACTATGTTGCTCTCCGACATGAACGCGCCCGGCATCGTGATCGAGCGCATTCTCGATACGATCGACCAGGGGTTCGCCGGAGGCCACGCGGTGCTGCGCTTCGACGATCTGCGGGTTCCGGTCGAAAACGTGCTCGGTGCACCGGGCGAGGGATTCAAGTACGCCCAGGTGCGTCTGGCGCCGGCCCGGCTCACGCACTGCATGCGCTGGCTGGGGGCGGCGAGCCGCGCCCACGATATCGCGCGCGACTACGCCGCGAAACGGCGCGCGTTCGGCAAGACGCTCGGCGAGCACGAAGCGGTGGGCTTCATGCTGGCGGACAACGAGATCGATTTGCATCAATCGCGTCTGGCGACCTGGCACTGCGCGTGGCTGCTCGACCAGGGCCGCTCCGCCGGCTCGGCATCGAGCATGGCGAAAGTGATCTGCTCGGAAGCGCTCTTTCGCGTCGCCGATCGCTGCGTTCAGATCCTGGGCGGCATGGGTGTCACGCACGACACGGTGGTCGAGCGCATCTTTCGCGAGCTGCGCGCGTTTCGCATCTACGACGGACCTTCGGAGGTGCATCGCTGGGCGCTCGCGCGGCGGGCGTTGCGCGCCGGTCCGAAGGGCGACTGAACGGGAACGGATGGCGCTGCGACGAGTCGGTTGCGGCTGCGCCGGCGTGGTCAGCCAGCGGTCTTGCGGATGCGCTCGATCAGGCCGGTGGTCGAGCGATCGTGGCGGAACGGCAACGAAACGACCTGCCCGTCCCACGACTGCACTTCGGCGGCGCCGACGATCCGCTCCTGCGGCCAGTCGCCGCCCTTGACCAGAACGTCCGGGCGAAGCTGCACGATCAGATCGATCGGCGTATCGGCATCGAACCAGGTCACGAGATCGGCCGCGGCGAGCGCGGCGATCACGGCGGCGCGATCTTCCAGTCGGTTGATCGGGCGCCCGTCGCCCTTGCCCAAGCGCCTGACCGACGCGTCGGTGTTGAGTGCCACGATCAGGCTTGCGCCGAGCGCGCGCGCCTGCGCAAGATAGGTGACATGGCCGCGGTGCAGGATATCGAAGCAGCCGTTGGTGAAAACGAGCGGCCGCGGCAAACGGGCGGCACGCGCCGCAACCGATTCCGGCGCGCACAGCTTGGCCTCGAACGAGGGATCGGGCGCGTCCATTACGCGGCAAGCGCCGAGGCGCCGCGTCCTAGTTGACGTATTCGAACACCGTCACGACCTTTTTCACGCCTTCGGTCGTGCGCGCGAGTTGGGCGGCATCCTTGGCTTCCTGCTGGCGCACCAGGCCGAGCAGGTAAACCACGCCGTTTTCGGTGACGACCTTGACGTGCAAGGGATTGAAGCGCTGCGCGTCGACGAAGCGCGCCTTCACCTTCGAGGTGATGTAGGAGTCGTTGGCGCGGTTGGACAACGTGGTCGGTATGCCGACGGTCAGCTCGTTGGTGACGCTGCGCACGTTAGCCACCGAGCGGGCGATGCGCTCGCTACCGCGCTTCACCTCCTCGGTCGGCACCTCGCCGGTCAGGAGCACCGTGCGGTTGTAGCTGGTGACGTTGAGGTGAACGCGATCTTTGTACTTTTCCGAGACCTGGTTGCCGGTCTTGAACTCGATACTCTGATCTTCGGTGATCGTGCCGAGCGTGCGCCGGTCCTCGGCAGCCATGACGCCGGCGCCCGCACCGGTCACCATGACGGCGGCACAGCCGGATAACAGCGCAGACAGTAGCAGCGACGCGATCAGGGCGACACGAGGCATATCAGCGGACTCCGAGTAACAGGCAATCGATGCCATCGCACAGGCAGTGCAGGGTTAGAAGGTGTACTTCCTGGATGCGTGCCGTCACCATCGACGGCACGCAGATGTGGATATCGCCCCGGGCCAGCTCGGAGAGCATGGTGCCACCGCCGCGTCCGGTGAGCGCCACCACGGTCATTTGCGCTTCGTGCGCGGCGTGAATCGCTGCGATCACGTTGCGTGAATTGCCGCTGGTCGAGATCGCGAGCAGTACGTCGCCGGGATGGCCGAGCGCGCGCACCTGGCGCGAGAACACCTGGTCGTAGTCGTAGTCGTTGGCGATCGAGGTCAGCGTCGAGGTGTCGGTGGTAAGCGCAACCGCGGCCAGCCCGGGCCGCTCGGCTTCGAAACGGTTCAGCAGCTCGGAGGAAAAGTGCTGCGCATCCGCGGCCGAGCCGCCGTTGCCGCAGGAAAGGACCTTGCCGTCGTCGCGCAGGCAGGCGACCATGCGTTCGATCGCATCCGCGATCGGCCCCGCAAGCTCCTGCATGGCGCTGAGCTTCAGATTGGCGCTG
>JBOIEI010000371.1:0-2164 GCA_050741055.1 Burkholderiales bacterium
TGCAGCTCCGCGCCGCGGCCGATGTGGCTGTCGCCCGCAACGCCGAGCATGTGGTAGAGATTCGGTGCCAGCGCCGCAAAGCCCAAGCGAGCGAGATCGGCGGCGGTGGTCTTGAGATCGGCGGTCACGCCGTTGGCGTGATGAAGCAGCAGCACGCCTGGCCTGCGCGCGGCCGCGGCAGGGTAGGCGAGGAAGCCCGATACGCCGTCCTGCTCGCGGTTCAGCACCCTCGATGCGATTCGCATGCTCGTTCCTCCTCTTGGCTGCCGCGTGCCGCGGGGCGATTGCCATACGGCGGATCAATCAGGTACGCGTGAATCAGGCGGCGGCGCGCGCAACCCCCTGGCTCACCAGCGCCGGATCGGCCTCGATCGCCGACTTCAGCTCGTTCCAGCCGGCGTAGATGTGTTCGCGCGTGGCGGCTGCAGCCGCGTCCTCGTTGCGCGACATCACGGCATCGATAATGCGGGCATGCTCGTGCGCGGCGCGGCCGACGCGGCCGCCGAGCTGGTTGATGATATCGAACGGGTATTTCGCCCACAGCACCTGGACGAAATGAAAGCTCAGCGGCTGCCCCGCAAGCCCGTAGAGAAAACGGTGGAAGCGATAGTTGGCGCCGCGGGCCACATTGCGGTCGCCCATCTCGAAGGCGCGATCGAAGTCCTGACCCAGCCGCTGCATCTGCTCCATGTCGCCCAGCGTCATGCGGCGCATGGCGCTCACGGTGAGCCGCGTCTCCAGCAGCGCGCGCAACTCGATCACTTCGGATGCGCTCGACACCTCGAACGGCGCGACGATCGCGCCCCGGTGGGTCGCGCCATGGACATAACCTTCCGCGGCCAGCAGCTTCAGCGCCTCGCGCACGGGGGTGATGCTCAGTCCCAGCTCCTCGGCGAGCTCTGCCTGCTTCAAGCGCGTGCCGCGCGGGATCTCGCCCGAAAGAATGCCTTCGCGCAGGAAATCGGCGACGTATTCCTCCTTGGTATGGAATACGGCGGCAAACGCAGTTCGTCGCGAGCGTCCACGGGTCTTCATTTCGTCAACTCCAAAATCCGGTGCGGCGACGGCGATCGACTGCAAACCGCGCCCGGCCAGCCTATGCCGTCGGCTGCACGCACCCCCGCATCGTCACCCGGCTCGGATGGGCAGTGTGCCTTCGCCGCCAGCACCCTATTCTGCCACGCCGGTTGACTCGATTCGGGCGCCTTGCTTTTGCTCGGTCCGGTTCGGCAAGCGCGCGCGTCGCGGCGCACCCCGATCGCGGGGGCAGGATGCGGCGTCACGCGCTGTGCGTCGCGCTCGTAATGCCGACGCTTGTGCTTCGATTGCGTCGTAAATTCATGCCCCAGCGAGGCAAATACAATGCATTATTGCCCGGCGGCTGTCAAAGAGGCGTGTCGCGAGCGCAGCCGCGCTGCTTGCCAGAATGCGGCGCTGGCTCCGGCTTCGGCGCCGGCCGCAGCGAAGCGCTAACATCGTGCTGACCGCCGCCATCATTCGCAAATGCCACCACCGCGGTCCCGCGCGAGCTGGGGCCGCCAGTCAGGAGACCTACCATCATGCCCCAGCCGCTCGAGGCGAACCCCATCCATCCGGTTGCGACGCAGCCCAGCCTCGTTTTGTCCGAATTTCTCGCCGGTTTGCGCTTCGACGACATTCCGCAATCCGTGGTGGCGCGCACCGAAGACCTGTTCCTCGACTGGTTCGCATCCGCGCTCGCCGGCAAGGGCGCACGGCCTACCGAAGTCATGCAACGGTTCGCGGCGACCATGGGACCCGCCACTGGACCCGCCGAGGTGTTGACGTCACGCGGCAAGACCTCGGCGCTGTTCGCCGCGCTCGTCAACGGCGCGGCTTCGCACTTCGTCGAGCAGGACGACCTGCATAACAGCTCCGTGCTGCATCCGGCCACGGTCGTTTTTCCCGCCGTGCTGGCGGTTGCGCAGGAAATCGGCGCGAGCGGCAAGGCGCTGATCACCGCGGCCGTCGCGGGTTACGAGTGCGGCGTTCGCGTCGGCGAGTTCCTCGGCCGCTCGCACTACAAGGTGTTCCACACCACCGGCACGGCCGGCAAGCTCGCGGCGGCGGCTGCGGTGGGGCGGCTGCTCGCCCTGGATGCGCAGCGCATGAATCATTGCCTGGGCTCGGCCGGGACGATGGCGGC
>JBOIEI010000372.1:0-4377 GCA_050741055.1 Burkholderiales bacterium
GGGTGAAATCCACCAGCTCCTCGGCCTTGATCACTTCGCGTGCGACGTACTCGACGCTGCCGAGCGCATCGGCGAGCCCCATCTCGATGCTTTCCTGGCCGGTCCACATGAGCCCGGTGAACGTATCGGGCGTTTCTTTCAGCCGATCGCCGCGGCCCTCGCGCACCACCTTGATGAACTGCTGGTGAATGGCGTCGAGCATCTTTTGCGCGTGCGCTTTCTGCGCCGGTTCCAGCGGCGCGAACGGATCCAGGAACCCCTTGTTCTCGCCCGCGGTCAGCAAGCGTCGTTCGATGCCCAGTTTGTCCAGCACGTTGGCGAAGCCAAAACCGTCCATGAGCACACCGATGGAGCCCACGATGCTCGATTCGTTGACGAAGATCTTGTCGCTCGCAACCGCGACGTAATAGCCGCCCGAAGCGCAGATGTCCTCCACCACCGCGTAGAGCGGCGTGTCGGGGTACTTCTCGCGCAGGCGCCGAATCTCGTCGTTGATCTGCGCGGCCTGCACCGGGCTGCCACCCGGGCTGTTGATGCGCAACACCACTCCCTGGGTCCCCTTGTCCTTGAAGGCTTCCTGCAATCCGGCCGTGATGTTCTCAGCAGCCCCCGGAAGATCGGCTCCGATCACGCCGTTGATCTCGACCAACGCGGTATGCCGCACGGGCGACACCCCGTCGCGCTTGCCGAGCCAGCCGAGCGCGACGAACAGCAGCGCGAACAGATAGATGAAGCCGAGCAGCTTGAAGAAAATGCCCCAGCGGCGCGAGCGCCGTTGCTCCTGCAACGAGGCGAGCGCGATTTTCTCGAGCGCCGCACGCTCCCAATGGGGCTCTCCTGCGGCGGGTTCCGAGCGTAGGGAATCGTGTGGCATGAGTTGAACGAGGGGAGGTGCTTCGGGGGAAGTGCGGCAGTATACCGCGTAACGGGGTGCAGCTCGTGAGGCAACGAGGCAGCATTCAGTCGGATTTTTGCGTGAGACAATATGGCCTCGACGCGCGAGCCGCCCGACGGATCGGCCCCTGGGCGCGCAAGGTGCCCCACGCCTATTCGATGGCAACCCGATCGCGCTCGAGGCGTCCGAGAAAGGCACTCAGCTCGGGCGGCAGCGGCGCTTCCAGGACGAGCGGCTCACCCGTGGCGGGATGCCGAAGCTCGATTCGGGCGGCGTGCAGGAACATGCGTTTCAAGCCCAGCCGCCCGCTCTCCTTGTTGGCTGCGAAGTCGCCATACTTGTCGTCGCCCGCGATCGGGTGACCGATATGCGCGGCGTGGACGCGAATCTGGTGGGTGCGTCCCGTGATGAGCTCGGCCTGCAGCAGGCTGTATTCCCCGATGTGGCGCTCGAGCGTGAACACGGTGCGCGACGCGAGGCCGCGGCTGCCTGCCTTCACCCGCCGATCGCCGCCCGGCAGCAGGTACTTCTCCAGGGCAACGTCGACTTCGCGCCGCGGCTGCAGAAAACGACCCCGGACCAGGAGCGTATAGAGCTTGCGCACCGCGCCCTCGCGGATGGCAGCATGCAGCGCCACCAGGGCGCTGCGTTTCTTGGCCAGCAGCAGGACACCGGAGGTGTCGCGGTCGAGTCGATGCACCAGCTCCAGGTACTTGAGCCGCGGCCGCGCCAGTCGCATCTCCTCGATGACGCCGCGCGCAATGCCGCTGCCGCCGTGCACCGCGATCCCGGCCGGCTTGTCGATCGCACCCAAGTGATCGTCTTCATGGACGATGGTCGCCTGAAAGCGGGCAGCGGGAGCCGGCGCCGCGTCCATGGAGGCGCGCTGCGCGACCCGTACGGGCGGAATCCGGACCCGGTCGCCTGCTTGCACGCGATACGTGGGATCGACCCGGGCGCTGTTGACTCGAACCTGGCCGGTGCGCACGAGGCGATAGATGTGCTGGCGCGGCACGCCTTTCAGCACCTTGAGCAGCATATTGTCCACACGCTGCCCCGCGACCGTCTCGTCGGCCTCTATCCAGGTCGCTGAATCTTTACTCAAAGGCTTCATTTATGCCTATACTAGCGCTGCCTCACCCGGCGCCGATCGCGCCAGGCGGACGAGCAAGTCAGGAGCGGTAGGCCAGACAGGGAACATTTGGCCGCAACGCTCCTCCCGCGCGACAGCGACGTGGCGCGCGAGAAGATGAGATGGGCGCGACCGAAGGTTGCCCGCGCTGCGGCCGCAAGTTTTACACCGGGTTACATCCGCTCACCCAGAAGCAGCGGCATGCAGGTTTGAACGCGCCAGACACGGCATCCCCGATCTTGCCATCGAACAGGCAGGATTCCAACGGCAGACCGATCCAGTCAATCTCCATGCGAGATCAACAACGCCTGAATTCATTTTCAAGCCGCTGATCGACGGATAGCCGCCAGCCGACGTTTTTCGGCAGCAGGCACTTCGGTCTTGCCTCCCGGGCTCGGCGCGGGAGCAGGTAGTCCGATGAAACGAATGTTGTTCAATGCGACCCAGCAGGAGGAGCTGCGCGTCGCCATCGTCGATGGTCAAAAGCTGATCGACCTCGACATCGAGTCCTCCGCCAAAGAACAGCGCAAAGGCAACATCTACAAAGGCATCATCACCCGCATCGAGCCCAGCCTCGAGGCCGCGTTCATCGACTATGGCGCGGAGCGGCACGGCTTCCTGCCGTTCAAGGAAGTCGCTCGCAGCAATTTCAACGGCGATGCCGATGCGGGCCGGGCCCGCATCCAGGATGCGCTGCGAGAAGGCCAGGAACTGGTCGTCCAGGTCGACAAGGACGAGCGCGGCAGCAAGGGCGCGGCGCTCACGACCTTCATCAGTCTGGCCGGCCGCTATCTCGTCCTGATGCCGAACAACCCCCGCGGCGGCGGCGTTTCGCGCCGCATCGAGGGCGATGATCGGGCAGAGCTGCGCGACGCGCTGGACAAGCTCGAGATCCCGCACGGGATGAGCATCATCGCGCGCACGGCCGCGATCGGGCGCACCACCGAGGAGCTGAGCTGGGACCTGAGCTATCTGCTCAAGCTCTGGCATGCGATCGAGGAAGCTGCAGCCGTACGCTACAGCGACGAAGCCGGCGCGCCAAGCTCGGAGCCGCGCTCGCCCGAAGGGCGCGAGCGCAAGCGCCAGAATGCTGCTCCTTATCTCATTTTTCTCGAAAGCAGCCTGGTCATCCGCGCGATCCGCGACTACTTCAATCAGGAGATCGGCGAGATCCTGATCGATACCGAGGAAATCTTCGACCAGGCGCGGGCATTCATGGCCGCGGTCATGCCGGGCAACGTCAACCGGGTCAAGCTCTACCGCGACGACGTTCCGCTGTTCTCACGCTTCCAGATCGAGCACCAGATCGAATCGGCGTACTCGCGCCAGGTCGCACTGCCTTCGGGCGGCGCCATCGTGCTCGACCATACCGAGGCGCTGGTCGCGGTGGACGTCAACTCGGCGCGCGCGACTCGCGGCGCCGACATCGAACAGACGGCGTTCAACACCAACGCCGAGGCCGCCGACGAAATCGCGCGCCAGTTGCGCTTGCGCGACCTGGGCGGGCTGATCGTGATCGACTTCATCGACATGGAGAGCAATCGCAACCAGCGGGAAGTCGAAAACCGGTTGCGCGACGCGCTGCACTACGATCGCGCGCGGGTGCAGATGGGCAAGATTTCGCGCTTCGGCCTCATGGAGCTGTCGCGGCAGCGCCTGCGCCCATCGCTGGGCGAGACGGCCCACCAGCCGTGTCCACGCTGCCACGGCACCGGCCACATCCGCTCGATCGAGTCGACCGCGCTGCACGTGCTGCGCATCATCCAGGAAGAGGCAATGAAGGAGAACACGGCGGCCGTGCACGCGCAGGTGCCGGTCGACGTCGCCACGTTCCTGCTGAACGAGAAGCGCAACGACATCCATCTGGTCGAAGCACGGCTCAAGATCGGGATCCTGCTGATTCCGAACATCCATCTGGAAACGCCCAACTACACGATCGCGCGCATGCGTCACGACGAAGCGAACGAGATGGGCGAAGTGCCGCTCTCCTACAAGATGGTCGAAGTGCCCGAGGAAGAGGAAGCGTTGCGCGTACCCGGGCAGGAAGCCCGTCCGGCGCGGCCGCAGGCTGCCGTGCAGGGCATCACGCCCGAGCGGCATGCTCCGATGCCCGCACCCGAGCCGCAAGCGGCGTCACCGCTGTCGGCACAGGCGCTCGGCGAAGATCACCCGTCGATCATTCGCAAGATCTTCGGTTGGTTCAAGCGCACCGAGGACGTGGAACGACCCGCCCCTGGGACAGCCGTCGGTGCGCCCCAGGCGCTGGCGAGTCCGGTACAGGTCGCACCCCCGGTTGCGCCGGCCACCCGGCCGGCACGCGGCGAACGACCCGAACGCCATCGCCGCGGCG
>JBOIEI010000373.1:0-11680 GCA_050741055.1 Burkholderiales bacterium
CACGCACTCTTCGCCGTCGTCTCGCCGGAACACCTTGCGCTCGTTCAACTCGTCGATGTAGTGCTCGATGCCGCGCGTTTCCTTCGCGAGGAAGCGCTCGATGGCCGTCGCGAATTCCCGGCGCGCGATCCAGTGGGCGGAGCGCGTCTCGACCGGCATCAGGCCGCGCGCCATCTTGTGCTCGCCCTGCGCGCCGCCCTCGAAGCGGCCGATGCCGTGCGCGATGCAGTATTCGATGGTCTGGTAGTAGCAACACTCGAAATGCAGCAGCGGGACGTGCGCCACCGAGCCCCAGTTGCGGCCGTACAGCACCTCGTTTCCGATCACGATGTTGAAGGTTGCCGCAACCGGTTTGCCGTCGCGCAAGGCCTCGATGAGCAGCAGGTGCTCGGGCATGTGCTGCGCCAGGTGCAGAAAGAAGGCGAGATTGAGATACGGCGTCGAGCGATGCTCGCGATAGGTGCGCCGGTAGCAGCGCTCGAAGAAAATCCAGTCGGCTTCGGTTGCCTCGCTCCCGCGAATCCAGCGAAACGTGATGGCCTGCTCATGCACCCGGCGCCGTTCCTGCCGGATCTTCTTGCGCTTCTCGCGCGTGAGGCTGCCGAGGAAGTCTTCGAAGGTGCGGTAGCCAGCGTTGTGCCAATGAAATTGCACGCCCTTGCGCAGCATCATGCCGGCGCGCTCGCATTCGGTGGCGACCTCGCCGGGCGGAAACAGGACGTGCAGCGAGGAGGCGCGGCTGTTTTCAGCGAAGGCCAGCGCACCCGCGAGCAGCAGTTCGCGCTGGTGCGGGCTTGCCGCCATGATGCGCGGACCCGTCACCGGCGTGAACGGCAGCGCGCACAGCAGCTTCGGGTAGTAGGCGAGTCCGTGGCGGTGATAAGCGTCGGCCCAGGCCCAGTCGAACACGTACTCGCCGTACGAATGGTCCTTGAGGTAAAGGGGCATGACGCCCGTCAGGACATCGTCATGCCACAGCGACAAGTGGCAAGGAACCCAGCCGCTTTCGGGAGCTGCGCAGCCGGTAAGCTCGAGCCCGTGCACGAAGGCGTGCCGCAGCAGGGGATTGCCCCCGGCCAGCCGGTCCCATGCGTCGGGCTCGATGTCGCCGGCCGATTGGACCACCCGGATCACGTCGTGGCGCTGGTGCCTGCTCATGCAATCGGCGTTCGAGCGCGGCAGCACGATTTCGCGCCGGGCCAGGCCGGCGCGTTCCGCCACCGCAGGTTAGCGGCTATACTAACCGCAGTTCGCGTTCGCTCCGGAGAGCGGCATGAAAAAAATCGAAGCGATCTTCAAACCCTTCAAGCTGGACGAGGTGCGCGAGGCGTTGTCGGAGATCGGCGTGTCCGGGCTCACCGTCACCGAGGTCAAGGGCTTCGGGCGGCAGAAGGGGCACACGGAGCTTTATCGCGGTGCCGAATACGTGGTCGATTTCCTGCCCAAGGTGAAGGTCGAGGTGGTCGTGCCGGACAAGCTGCTGGAGCAGGCCATCGACGCCATCATCAAGTCCGCCCGCACGGGCAAGATCGGCGACGGCAAGATCTTCGTCAGCAGCGTCGAGCAGGTGATCCGCATCCGCACCGGCGAGACCGACGAGGCGGCGATCTAGCCGCGCAGCAGCACCACCACCGCGCCCGAGCCGCCGTCGACCGGGCGCGCCTCGCAGAAGGCCAGCACCTCATCCCGGACGACCAGCCAGTGGCCGAGTTTGCGCTTGAGCACGGGTTCCCGGTTGGGCGATCGCAACCCCTTGCCGTGCACGATGCGCACGCAGCGGATGCCGCGTTGCACGCATTCGGAAAGAAACTCTGCCGTCGCCGCTCGCGCCTCGACTGAGGTCATGCCGTGCAGGTCGAGATCGTCCTGCACCACCCAGTGGCCGCGCCGCAGCCGGCGCAGCACCTGAGCCGGAACACCGTTGCGGACATATACGAGCTCTTCGCCCGTGACGAGGCCCGTATCCGGGTGTGCCTGGGTCGTGAGCGATTCGGCCAGCACGGAGCGCTCGTCGCGCAGCCGCTGCAACGGAATCGGAGCAGGGCGCGCCGGCCGATGCTCGACTCGTGCGGGACGCCCGAGCGGCACGACATCGCGCATCGCTTCCGCGAACGAGGCGTCGAATTCCGCATCAAGCTCGGCACCGGGTTTTTTCATGGCTGAAGTCCGCCGGATCATGTCGAGGCGAAAGCTGCGCCGCCGCAGCGGTTAGGTATCGAAGGCTTCCAGGTAGCGTTGCGCATCGAGCGCCGCCATGCAGCCGCTGCCGGCGCTGGTAACTGCCTGGCGATAGACGTGATCCTGTACGTCGCCGGCCGCGAAAACACCGGCCACGCTGGTCGCGGTTGCGTCGCCTTCGGTTCCGCCGTGAGTCACGATGTAGCCGTTCACCATGTCGAGGTGGCCGAGGAAGATCTCGGTATTCGGCTGGTGGCCGATGGCGATAAACACGCCTTTGAGCTCGAGTTGCTTGGACGCATCGGACTGGGTGCTCTTCAGCCGCACGCCGGTTACGCCGGACGGGTCGCCCAGGACCTCGTCGAGCACATGGTCCCAGTGCAGGGTCACGTTGCCGTGCGCCGCCTTGTCCTTCAGCCGGTCGACCAGGATTGGCTCGGCGCGAAACCGGTCGCGGCGGTGTACGACGTGCACGCGACGCGCGATGTTGGTGAGGTACAGCGCCTCCTCCACCGCCGTATTGCCTCCGCCGATGACGGCCACGTCCTGGCCCTTGTAGAAGAATCCGTCGCAGGTCGCGCAGGCCGACACGCCTTTGCCCATGAAGCTCTGCTCGGACGGCAGGCCGAGATACTTGGCCGACGCGCCGGTTGCGATGATGAGCGCATCGCAGGTATAGATGGCGCTATCGCCTTCGAGCCGCAAGGGCCGCTGCTCGAAATCGACGGCCGCGATGTGATCGAAGATGATCTCGGTGCCAAATCGCTCGGCATGGCGCTGAAACCGCGCCATCAGCTCCGGACCCTGCACCCCGTCGGCGTCCGCGGGCCAGTTGTCGACGTCGGTGGTGATCATGAGCTGCCCGCCCTGGGCCATGCCGGTGATCAGGACAGGCTGCAAGTTGGCGCGCGCCGCGTAGACCGCCGCCGTATAGCCGGCAGGGCCGGAGCCCAGGATGAGGAGGCGGCAGTGTCGGGTGCTTTTGGCCATGGTTCGAGGATCTCGAGGATTTGCAAAAAAACAACAATTTAACAGCCGGCAGCGGCCTTTGTCGAGTCGACTCAGGCCTTCAATGTGCCAAACCAACTCGTTGTCATACAATCGAAAATCAGGACATCAGCATCCCGGCCAGGGTCTTTTGATGAGTTGCACGCGTTGGGTTTTGTTGGCTGCGTGGTTGACTGCGGTCTGCGCAGCGGCAAGCGAACCCACCTCCAGGGAGCAGCACAAGGCTTCGTCCGCATCGTCCACCGCGGCGTCCGTGTGGTCGGCTGTGACTACGCTGTTTTCTTCGACCGAGCCCGAGACCCGGCCGATCCAGCTTGCGCAAGCCGGTCCGGCGAAGAAGCCGGCGCTGCCCCTGCCGGAGCAGGTTGCCGTGCCGCCGCCGCCTCGATTCGACATCCAGCGTTTCGACGTGCAGGGCAATAGCCTGCTTTCCGCCGAGGAGGTCGCCGAAGCGGTCGGCCCCTACACCGGCAAGAGCAAGGACTTCGCCGATGTGCAGCGCGCGCTCGAAGCGTTGCAGCGGCGCTACCAGCAACGCGGATTCGGCGCGGCCCAGGTCGTGTTGCCGGAACAGGAGCTGGAGCAGGGCGTGATCGTGCTGCGGGTGATCGAGCCCAGGCTGGGCAAGGTTACGGTCGAGGGCAACGAGTACTTCGACTGGTGGAACATCCGCCGCAGCCTGCCCGCGCTGCAGGAAGGAACCACCCCCAATGCCCTCGAAATCGGCCGTAGCGCCCGACTTGCCAACGAAAACGCCGCCAAGCGCACCACGGTACTGCTACGGGCTGGCGCCAACGAAGGCGAGATGGATGCGACCGTACGGGTGCAGGACGAGAAGTTCTGGCGCGCAGCGATCAGTTTCGACAATACCGGCTCACCCACCACGGGCATGCACCGGCTGGGCGTCGCCTATCAACATTCGAACCTGTTCAATCTCGACAATACCGTCACCATCCAGTACCAGCTCGACCCCGAGCCGATCGAGGAGGCCGACCAGCTCAAGGTCCTCGGTGTCGGCTACCACATCCCGCTCTATGGCCAGAACGCATCCATCGACCTCCTGGCCGGGTACTCGTCGATCGGGTCGGCGAGCGGGCAGGTGATCCAGGGGGTTGCCTTCAATATCGCCGGCAGTGGAACCATCTTCGGTGCGCGCTACAACTACATGCTGCCGCGCCCGGCGGGCTGGGGCGAATACGACCACCGCATATCGGTCGGCCTCGACTACAAGGCATTCTCCAGCCAGGTCGCCGAGGCCACCAATCCGGACGTAAACCTCACGCCCGACGTCACCGTCCATCCCGTGAGCGTGACCTACAGCGCGACCAAGCGCATGCAGAATGCCGAGCTCGGCTTCTTCGGCACGCTGTTGAAGAATATCCATCCGCACGGGTCGGACGCGTCCGCGGAGCACTTCAACGGTCCACCCGGCATCGGCGTGCGTCCGGGCGTCGGCGAGCCCTGGTACACCGTGTTTCGCTACGGCATCAACTATGCGCGTGCGCTGCCGCACGACATGCAGCTGCGCGCGAACATGACCGGGCAGTGGACGCGCGACGCATTGGTGCCGGGCGAGCAGTTCGGCATCGGCGGCTGGGACAATCTGCGCGGCATGCTCGAGCGCGAAGGCGCGAGCGACCGCGGCTATCGTGCCAGCATCGAGCTCTATTCCCCGGACGTGGCATCGAGTTTCGGCATGGATGGCGGCAGGCTGCGCTTCCTCACCTTCTTCGATTTCGGCAAGGTGAAGTTGAATCACCCCGAGGCTTCCGCCCCCTGCGCACCGACCGCGTGCGGTTTCTCCGCTTCGAGCTTTGGGTTCGGCATGCGCCTCGCATTGCGGCAGGGCGTGAGCGCGCGGCTGGATTACGGCCGGCTGCTCGATGGCGGGGTCGTTGCCGAACGCGGGGACGACCGGTGGCATTTCGGCGTGGCAGTCGCCTTCTAGCCGGAGCGCGCGACGATCGCGCTCGCGAGGCTTACACTTCGCCGTCGGCGCATCGGGAGCCGGCGGTGGGCCACTCGTCCTGCGTGCTCGGCCTTCCATCGGCCCACCGGTCCGTGCCAATCGGCCTGGTCGCATCATTCGAGCCGCCCGGGCGTATGCGGCCGCTGAAATCCATCGTGCATACGCTGCGGCAATGCCGCCTGGATGCGCCGCCAAGCGCAGACAAGGCAACCGGACTAGTGTAGCATCGCACTGAAAAAGAACAGATCTTCCAAAGGAAGAAGCGCGTATGGTGACTACGGATGTGCTCAAGTCGGTGCCGCTTTTCTCGGCCATGCCGAACGAACAGCTGGCGGCATTGGCCGGCTGCGCCACGTTGCGCCGCTACCCCCGCAGTACCTTGATCCTCCGCGCCGGCGAAGAAACCGACGGCCTTTATGTGATGCTGTCGGGACGCGCCAAGGTCCTGATTCCCGACGACGAAGGCCATGAGGTCATCCTGGCCGTGCTGAGCCAGCGCGACTTTTTCGGCGAGATGGGCCTGCTGGACGATCAGCCGCGCTCGGCCAGCGTCGAGACGCTGGAGCCGTGCGAGCTGTTGCGGCTGGGAAAGTCGGAGTTCCTGCGCTCGCTGCACGACAACTTCGAGCTTGCCATGCGCATCATCCGCTCGCTTGTCAAGCGGCTGCGCGAGGCGGATCGTCAGATCGAGAGCCTGGCGCTGATGGATGTCTACGGGCGAGTCGCCCGGGTGCTGCTCGATCTCTCGGAGAATGTCGACGGCAAGCGCGTCGTCGCCAAGGCGCCGCCCAAGCAGGAGATCGCACGCATGATCGGTGCATCGCGCGAAATGGTGAGCCGGGTGATGAAGGACTTGCAGACCTCGGGCCATATCCGGGTCGACAAGCGCCGCATCGTGCTGCTTTCGGACATGGAAGTCTCGAGTAAGAAGATCCGGGAACAGGCGCGCAAGGCGTGGAACTTCAAGGTATGAGCGGCGGCATGGCTGTTGTTCCGGCTGAACCCCACGGCCTGTACGGCCGATACTGATTTCAGCCGGCAAGAGTTGGGCGGGCCGGGCGGCCAAAAGTGGGACAGGCCGGGCGGCCAAAAGTGGGACAGGCCGGGCGGCCTGGTGGGAGGAAGAATCAATGATGTCGCGGTTAGCAGCGATTTGCGCTCTGACGATCGCACTCGGCATGGCGCTGTGCGAGGTGGCGTGGGCCGCCGCCGGTACGGTCACGCATCTGAGCGGTACACTCGCCGTGACGCGCCCGGACGGATCGGCGCGTATCCTGTCGCGGCGCTCCGCCGTCAACCCCGGCGATCTGCTCGCCACGCAGCGCGACAGCTATGCGCAGATCAACTTCACTGACGGCAGCACCATGACGTTGCGCCCGAACACGCAAATGCGCATCGACGACTACCGCTTCACGGAAGATCGCCCGCAGGAAGACAGCTCCTTCTTTCGCCTGCTCAAGGGGGGATTGCGCACCATTACCGGTTTGATCGGCAAGCGCGGCAACCAGGATGCCTACCGCATCGGGACCAGCACCGCCACGATCGGCATTCGCGGCTCCTCGGGCGATACCCTGGAGTGCACCGAGGGCTGCGAGGGCGTGACGGAGGAGGCAGAGAAGCTGCCGCCCGGGCTCTATCACGCCACCTACACCGGCAGCTATATCCTGACCAACCAGGCGGGGGATCTGGTGGTCGAGGAGAATCAGCTCGCGTTCGTGCGCGACGCAGCCTCGACGCCGCAGATCCTGCCTCAGGATCCTGGCTTGAATTTCAACGTCCTGCCCTTCGCCCTTCCCGGTCAAGGCGGGCCGCAACGTCCTGGCGGTCAGGAGTGCGTCGTGCGTTGAGTTGGCACACCGGTTGGGGGGCCCGCAAGCGGTGGGGTTCCGTGCTCGCCGCGGCGCGAGCGGCCGATTTCAGCGCGCGCAACGCGCTGCCAACGGCATCCGGCTCGTATAATCCAGGCATGGTGCTATCCACGAGCATCGCGCAGCCGTCGCGGCGGGTTTGCCTTGCAGAACGCCGCGCATAATCCGTTGCCGCCCAAGCTGGCCGCGCTGCTGCGCGAGTCATGGTGGCTCGCATTCGTGGCCATTGCCCTCTACCTGGTTCTCGTCCTGGTCACGTATTCACCGGCCGATCCGGGCTGGTCGCACAGCGTCGAGCCCGAGCAGGTGCGCAATGCCGGCGGGCGTGTCGGCGCCTGGATCGCCGACGTCGCTCTGTACCTCTTCGGGCTTTCCGCCTACTGGTGGATCGTCTTCTGCCTGTTCCTGGTGTTCTGGGGCTACCGCCAGATCGAGCGCTTCGAGCCCGGGGACCGGCGCTCGCTCGCGGTTTCCGCCCTGGGTTTCCTCGTGCTGTTGGCCGCGAGCTGCGGCATCGAAGCCTTGCGCCTGTACGCACTGAAGGTGGCCTTGCCGCTCGAGCCGGGGGGTGTCGTGGGCGCGCTTGTCGGCGAGGGCATGCACGCCGCATTCGGATTCACCGGCGCGACCCTGGTGCTGTTGGTGCTCGTCGGCATCGGTTCGAGTCTCTTCACGCAGGTCTCGCTGATCGCCGCCATCGAGAAGCTCGGTGGCTGGCTGGAAAATGCCTGGTTCACCGTCGCCGCCAGGGTGACTGCGTGGCGCGACCGCAAAGTCGGTGAAGTTGCTGCGGTCGAGCGCGAAGCGAGCGTGGAGCAGGTGCGAAAGCGCCTCGACGTGCACGAGCCCATTCGGATCGAGCCGCCGGTTTCGGGGATTGCGAAATCCGAGCGGGTGACGCGCGAGAAACAGCGCTCGCTGTTCGAGGAAATCCCCGATTCGCCCTTGCCGCCGCTGCATCTGCTGGACGAGCCCGATGCGGACGTGGAGGCGATGTCGGCCGAGGCGCTGGAATACACCTCGCGCCTGATCGAGAAGAAGCTGCTCGACTTCGGCGTGGAGGTGAAGGTGATCGCCGCCTATCCGGGGCCGGTCATCACGCGCTACGAGATCGAGCCGGCGGTGGGCGTGAAGGGCAGCCAGGTGATCAACCTGGTCAAGGATCTGGCGCGCGCGCTTTCGGTGGTCAGCATCCGCGTCGTCGAAACGATCCCGGGCAAGAGCTGTATGGGCCTGGAGATTCCCAATCCCAAGCGCCAGATCGTGCGCCTGTCCGAGATCCTGAGCTCAAAAGTGTACGCGGACATGCATTCGCCGATCACCCTGGCGCTCGGCAAGGACATCGCCGGCAAACCGGTGGTCACAGATCTCGCGCGCATGCCGCACATGCTGGTCGCGGGGACCACCGGTTCGGGCAAGTCGGTGGCGATCAACGCCATGATCCTGTCGCTGGTCTACAAGGCCACCCCTTCGCAGGTACGCCTGATCCTGATCGATCCGAAGATGCTCGAGCTTTCGGTCTACGAAGGCATCCCGCACCTGCTCGCGCCGGTCGTGACCGACATGAAGCAGGCGGCCTACGCGCTCACCTGGTGCGTGGGCGAGATGGAGCGGCGCTACAAGGTCATGTCGACGCTCGGCGTGCGCAACCTCTCGGGCTTCAACCAGAAGGTGCGTGAGGCCGAGAAGGCGAAGCAGCCGCTCCCGGACCCGTTCAGCATTTCGGTCGACAGTCCGAACGGGCCGGCCACGCTGCAGGAAATGCCGCTCATCGTGGTGGTGATCGACGAGCTCGCCGATCTCATGATGGTGGTCGGCAAGAAGGTCGAGGAGCTGATCGCGCGGCTTGCACAGAAAGCGCGCGCGGCCGGCATTCATCTCGTCCTTGCCACCCAGCGGCCGTCGGTCGACGTGATCACGGGTCTCATCAAGGCCAACATCCCGGCACGGGCTGCATTTCAGGTCTCGGCCAAGGTCGATTCGCGCACGATCCTCGACCAGATGGGTGCCGAATCGCTGCTCGGCCAAGGCGACATGCTGTACTTGCCGCCCGGCACCGGGTACACGGTTCGCGTGCACGGGGCATTCGTCGCCGATCACGAAGTGCACAAGGTGGTCGAGCAGTTGAAGACGCACGCCGAGCCGAACTACGTCGAAGGCGTGCTCGATGCCCCCGATCTCGAAGGCGACGATGCCGTGGCGGTCGGAGTGGGAGGGAGCGGCGACGCCGAGAGCGATCCGCTCTATGACCAGGCGGTCGAGATCGTCCTCAAGACACGGCGCGCGTCGATCTCGCTCGTGCAGCGCCATCTGCGCATCGGCTACAACCGGGCCGCGCGCCTCATCGAGCAGATGGAACGCGCAGGCATGGTCTCGGCGATGCAGACCAACGGCAACCGCGACGTGCTTGTGCCGCCTTCGGCGCAAGAAGAACGATAGGGCGAGACGGCAGGCGACGCTGGCCAGGAACCTCGCGCGCATGCGCGGTCCAACCGGAATCGACAGGCGCGACGGTAGATCGAAATCCCCGCTGAGCGTCGCCGCGGCGCTCGAGTGCGAAAAGGACCCTGGCTTCATGCGCAAGCTCTTGCAGGTTGCTCTGTTCTTGCTCGTTTCCGCCGCCGCCGGCGCTGCCGGCCTCGACACGCTGAAGAATTATCTGCGCGAGACCCAGTCGGCCAGCGCGCATTTCACCCAGATCGTGTACGACCGCAACATGCGCAAGCTCCAGGAAACGAGTGGCACCATGCACTTCGCTCGTCCGGGACGCATTCGCTGGGCGTACGAGAAGCCCTACGAGCAGCTCATCGTCGGCGATGGCACCAAGCTCTGGGTCTATGACAAGGATCTGAACCAGGTGACGGTGAAGGCCATCGGGCAGGCGATCGGCGGCAGCCCTGCGGCCCTGCTCGCGGGCAGCAACGACATCGAGAAGGACTTCCGTATCACTTCGGGCGGAACGGAAAACGGGCTCGACTGGATCGAGGCCGAGCCGCGTAACAGCGAGTCGACCTTCCAGAAGGTTCGGATGGGTTTCGGCAAGGCAGGGCTCGAGGCCATGGAGTTGCTCGACGGCTTCGGCCAGCGCACCGTGGTGCGGTTCGACAACATCCAGAGCAATCCGAAGCTCTCGCCGGAGTTGTTCCAGTTCACGCCACCGCAGGGCGCAGACGTCATCAGTGGCTGATCTGTTCGCACCCGCCGAACCGGTCGCGCCGCTCGCCGAAGCGCTGCGGCCCACATCGATCGACGAAGTCATCGGACAAACGCATCTGCTCGGGCCGGGCAAGCCATTGCGGGTCGCGTTCGAAGCCGGCAAGCCGCACTCGATGATTCTATGGGGGCCGCCGGGCGTGGGCAAAACCACGCTGGCGCGGCTCATGGCGAAAGCATTCGATGCCGACTTCATCGCGGTATCGGCGGTGCTCTCCGGGGTGAAGGAGATCCGCGAGGCGGTGGATCGGGCGCAGCAGAGCCTGAAGGCGTACGGCCGGCGCACCATCCTCTTCGTCGACGAGGTGCACCGCTTCAACAAGTCGCAGCAGGATGCGTTTCTGCCGCACGTCGAGCGCGGGCTCATCACCTTCATCGGCGCGACCACCGAGAACCCGTCGTTCGAAGTCAACAGCGCGTTGCTCTCGCGCGCGGCGGTCTACGTGTTGAAGCCGCTGACGGCCGAGGAATTGACGACACTGCTGGATCGGGCGACCGAGCGCGCATTGCCGCGGCTGCGGCTCTGCGTTGCGGCCCGCGCCCTGCTGGTCGACTACGCCGACGGCGATGCTCGGCGGCTGCTCAACATGCTCGAACAGATCGCTGTTGCGGCTGAAGCGAGGCAGTGGGTGGAAGTCGACGAGGAATTCCTGCGCTCGACCCTGGCGCAGGCTCGGCGCTTGTTCGACAAGGGCGGCGAGCACTTCTACGACCAGATTTCGGCGCTGCACAAGTCGGTGCGCGGCTCGAGCGCGGACGCCGCGCTCTATTGGCTCACGCGCATGCTCGACGGCGGTGCGGATCCGCTCTACCTGGGCCGGCGCCTGGTGCGCATGGCCATCGAGGACATCGGGCTGGCCGATCCGCGGGCGCTACGCCTCGCGCTCGATGCGTGCGAGACCTACGAGCGCCTCGGCTCGCCGGAAGGCGAGCTGGCGCTGGCCGAAGCGGCGCTGTATCTCGCCTTCGCGCCGAAGAGCAACGCCGCGTATGTCGCTTATGGTGCCGCGCAGGAAGCGGTCAAGGCGACCGGATCGCAGCCGGTCCCGTTGCATCTGCGCAATGCCCCGACGCGGCTCATGAAGCAGCTGGGCTACGGGCGCGAGTACCGCTATGCGCACGACGAAGGCGAAGGCTACGCGGCGGGCGAGCGCTATCTGCCCGAGGCGCTGGGCGACCGGCGGTTCTACCAGCCAACCGAGCGCGGGCTGGAGGCGCGCATTCGCGAGCGGATGCTGCAATTGCGCGCACTGGATGATAGCGCTCGCGCGGAGGCGCATGGTCGCTCGGACGAGAGTGGCCGCTCGGACGAGGGCCACGTGGACGAGAATGGTCGCGCGGACGAGGACATGCGCGCGGATCGGAACCGGCGCGGTGAGTCGTGAGTGGGAATTTCCTCTCTCAGGAGGCTCAGGAGGAGGGGTCGCGCGAAGCGCGGCGGTGG
>JBOIEI010000374.1:0-6247 GCA_050741055.1 Burkholderiales bacterium
CTGGAGGACCCGCCGGTGAAGTGCTCCAGGTGCCACGGATTGCGCGCCGGCGGCCACGGCAGGTCGAACGACGGGCCGCCGTGCGCGAACTCGTGCGTTTGCAGCTTGCCGAGCAGCACGGCGCCGGCCTCGTACAGCTTGCGCGTGCAGGTCGCGTCTTCGCGCGGGATGCGATCGATGCAAACCCTGGAGCCGCCCGAGGTGAGTATGCCTTTGGTATCGTAGATGTCCTTGAGGCCGAACGGGATGCCGTGCAGCGGGCCGCGATGGTCGCCGCGCATGATCTCGCGCTCGGCCCGCCTGGCCTGCTTGCGCGCCAGTTCCGCGGTAATGGTGATGAAGGCATCGAGCTGAGGCTGGAACGCTTCGATGCGAGCGAGGTAGGCGTCCGTGAGCTCGAGCGGCGAAAGCTTGCGGGCGCGGATCAGGCGCGCCGACTCGGCGATGGACCGGCTGCACAGATCTTCCGACATGAAGGCTCCTCGGGCGCATGGGACTGCGCAAGTTTTTGCGGTGTGCGCGGGTCGTGTCAAGCAAAAGCGTTCTGCTCTTTCACGCGCCGGGCGAAATCAAGAGCCGGTAAGATTGTCCTACCCCATACGACCGAGCAATCGGGGCGCCGTAGTCTCGCAATCTTCATGTTCCAGCGTAGGAATCGCCATGAACCGTCGTACCTTCGTGAGTCTCGCCGGCATCGGCGCCGCAGCCGCGGGTCTGCTGGTGCGGGCGAATGCCGTTCACCCACGCACCAGCATGGACACGATCACTCAATTGCAAAAGGAATGGAAAACCCTGCT
Organism: Burkholderiales bacterium; assembly: GCA_050741055.1. Classification (GTDB taxonomy): domain Bacteria; phylum Pseudomonadota; class Gammaproteobacteria; order Burkholderiales; family WYBJ01; genus WYBJ01. The sequence goes on from JBOIEI010000374.1 coordinate 798, forward strand.
CGCATCCGGCGCCGATGTAGCGCTCTCGCGCGAGCCGCTGCAGCGCAGCGACACGGAGTGGAAGAAGACGCTCACGCCGGAGCAGTACCAGGTATTGCGCGAGGAAGGCACCGAGCGCCCCGGAAGCAGTCCGCTCAACCGAGAGAAGCGGCCGGGCGTATTCGCCTGTGCCGGCTGCTCGGCGCCGCTTTTCACCTCGGCCATGAAATACGAGAGCGGCACGGGATGGCCGAGCTTCTTCACCGCGATCCCGCAGGCGCTTGCAACCCGGCGCGACTTCAAGCTGATCCTGCCGCGCACCGAGTACCACTGCGTGCGCTGCGGCGGTCACCACGGCCACCTGTTCGAGGACGGTCCGCCGCCGACGGGGCTGCGGTACTGCAACAACGGGGTTGCGCTGCGCTTCATACCCAAGGCGTGAAGCGCGACCGCGCGGCTACTTCTTCACGACCGTAACGGGTCGAGTCACCGACTCGAAGAAGTCGTTGCCCTTGTCGTCGACCACGACGAAGGCGGGGAAATCTTCGACTTCGATGCGCCAGACTGCTTCCATGCCGAGCTCCGGGTACTCGAGTACCTCGACTTTGCGGATGCAGTCCTTCGCCAGCCGCGCGGCCGGACCGCCGATCGAACCGAGATAGAAGCCGCCGTACTTGCGGCAGCTCTCGGTCACCGCTTTGGAGCGGTTGCCCTTGGCCAGCATGACGTAGCTGCCGCCGTTGGCCTGAAACTGCTCGACGTAGCTGTCCATGCGCCCGGCCGTGGTGGGCCCGAACGATCCGGATGCATAGCCTTCCGGCGTCTTGGCCGGACCGGCGTAGTAGACGCAGTGATCCTTCAGATATGCCGGCAACCCATGCCCGGCATCGAGCTCTTCCTTGATCTTCGCGTGCGCGATATCGCGCGCCACCACCATCGGTCCGCTCAGCATGACGCGCGTCTTCACCGCGCACTGGGAAAGCTGGTTGCGGATATCGCTCATCGGCCGGTTGAGGTCGATTCGCACCACTTCGCCGCTAAGGCCCTCGGCCCGAACGTCGGGCAGGAAGCGCGCCGGATCGCGTTCGAGCTCCTCCAGGAACACGCCCTCGGCGGTGATCTTCCCGAGCGCCTGGCGATCGGCCGAGCACGATACGGCGATGGCGACCGGGAACGAAGCGCCGTGACGCGGCAGGCGTATGACGCGAACATCGTGGCAAAAATACTTGCCGCCGAACTGCGCGCCTATGCCGAAGCGCTGCGTGAGCGCGAGCACGCGGCTCTCCAGCTCCCGGTCGCGGATCGCATGTCCGTGGGCATTGCCTTCGGCGGGCAAGCCATCGAGGTAGCGCGTGGACGCAAGCTTGGCGGTATCGAGTGCGAGCTCCGCCGACGTGCCGCCCAGCACGATCGCCAGGTGATAAGGCGGGCAGGCCGCGGTGCCCAGGCCGCGCAGTTTCTCGTCCAGCCAGCTCATCAAGGTATCGGGCGCAAGCAACGCCCGGGTCTCCTGGTAGAGCAGGCTCTTGTTGGCCGAGCCCCCGCCCTTGGTGATGAACAGGAACTTGTAAGCGTCGCCCGGGACCGCTTCGAGCTTGATCTCGGCCGGCAGGTTGTTGCCGGTGTTGGTCTCTTCCCAGGTCGTCCTGGGCGCCATCTGCGAATATCGCAGGTTCAGTGCGGCGTAGGCATCGTGCACGCCGTACGCGATCGCCGTCCGATCGTCGCCCTCCACCCAGACCTGTTCGCCTTTCTTCGCCTTGACGATGGCCGTGCCGGTATCCTGGCACGAGGGCAGGACGAATCCGGACGCGATGGCCGCATTCTTCAGCAAATCCAGGGCGACGAAGCGGTCGTTGGCCGACGCTTCCGGGTCGTCCAGGATGTTGCGCAATTGCTGCAAGTGACCGGCGCGAAATAGATGCGAGATGTCCCGGATCGCTTCCCGGGTGAGAGCGCGAATCGTTTCGCACTCGACTTGCAGAAAACGCCGGCCCGCCGCCTCGATCACGCCGACGCCGCCCACGTCGAGCTTGCGATAGCGCGTCGCGTCGGGCCCGAGTGGGAACATCTCCTGATGGACGAACGGCGTGGCCGCATCCGGACGAGGCTTGCTCATGCTGGAATCCGTCGAATGGTTCGGGAAGGCCGAATTATCACGGGCAGCCACGCAGTCGGGCAACCGTGATCCAGTTCCTGCGACGGCGCACCGTGCACGATTGACACCGTCGCGCGGCGGGCCGTATAGTCGTTCGCGGCAAGACTTTACCCGCGCGCGACCGTGCGCGGGCCATCTCACCAAAAAAAATATCCCCTCGTAGAACGATTGGAGGGACCATGTCGCTACTCACACTGAAGCAAGCCGAGATCATCGTCGACCAGGCGCTGGCCAAGGCTCGTCAGATGAAGCTGCCGCCGCTTGCGGTGGTCGTTCTGGACGATTCCGGCTACGTCAAGGCCGTCAAGCGCGAAGATGGCGCCAGCATGTTCCGGGTCGAGATCGGCCAGGGCAAGGCCTGGGGCGCTGTTGCCATGGGTTGCTCGAGCCGGGCACTCGCGAACCGGGCCAAGCAGAACCCGAATTTTTTTCTGACGCTCGCCTCAACTTCTGCGGGAAAGTTTCTTCCGCAGCAAGGTGGCGTGCTGATTCGAGATGCCGCCGGCGCCATCCTGGGCGCCGTGGGCATCAGCGGCGCCAGCGGCGATGAAGACGAAGCCTGCGGCGCCCATGGCGTTGAACAAGCGGGCCTGAAACCCGACGTCTCCGGCTAAAGGGGCGACGCGTTCGCCGTAGCCTGCCCGGACGGAGCTCCGTCCGAGGGTACGGTTTTCGCGATGCGCTTTTCCGACGGAGGCTTTCATGGCGCAAGGCAAGGTATGCTTGGCTGCCGACGTGTCGGCGGTCGCGATGACGCCGGATCTCGGCGCCGAAGTGCGAGGCGTGGACCTGTCCGCGCCGCTTTCCGATGCCTGCTTCGCGCGCATTCTCCATATCTTTCACCGCTACAGCGTCATTTATCTGCGCAGCCAGGCGCTCGACGCCCGCTTGCTGGCGCGCTTTGCCGCGCGCTTCGGCGAAGCCGAGCTCGCGTCCCCCGAAGAGCATCCGCTGCCCGGTCTGCCGCAAGTGAGCGTTCTCGGCGACTCGGCCCGCGATTCGGGCCAAGGCGGGCTGGAGCCTTCCTATTGGCATTCGGATCGCTCGCACGAGGTTGTCCCTCCGGCGGTGACGCTGCTTTATGGCATGAACGGCGCCGACGGCGGCAGCGCCGAATTCGTGAACATGTATTCGGTATTCAACGCGCTTTCTCCGGAGAAGCAGCTGCTGGTGCAGAAGCTGCGCGGCCTCCACGTCGCGCGTGCGCTCGATCCCGCGGCGGGGTTGCCCGAGACGGCCGGCGCCCAGTGCCAGGTCGCCGAGCATCCCCTGGTGCGGGTTCATCCGGACACGGGCAAGCGAGCGCTCTATCTCGCCAAGGAAGTGGTGGCACGTGCCGCGGGCCTGCGCGAAGACGACAGCCGCAAGCTGATCGAACAGCTCGAAGCGTTCGCCACGCAGCCGCGATTCGTCTATGCTCATCGCTGGCGCAAGGGCGATCTGCTCATCTGGGATAACCGCTGCACGCTGCACCGCATGTCGTTCGAGCCCAGGAGCGATCGCGCGCTGTATCGCATCCGGGTGAGAGGCGAGACACCCATAGCGGGTTGAGCGCTCGCACTTGCGGTGCGCGAGCCGCGACCGCGAGGACAGGGCTATGGCGATCCACCGCATCGGTTTCGTGGGCATCGGCAACATGGGTTGGCCGATGGCGGCCAACCTTGCGCATGCCGGATTCGAGCTGACGGTTCACGACGCCCGTCCGGAGCGCGCGCGCGAATTCGCGGCGCAATGCAACGCTGTGGCTGCATCGTCGCTCGCCGATCTCGCCGCACGGGTGCAGTGCGTGGTGACGATGGTCCCCGATCACCACGTCGTGCGCCAGGTCGTGCTCGGCGATGGCGGCGACTGCGTGGCGGCAGGCCTGCAGCCGGGGGCCATCGTGGCGGACATGGGCACATCCGATCCCATGGCCACGCGCTCGCTGGGGGCCGAGCTGTCGGCGCGCGGCATTCGCCTGGTCGATGCGCCCGTCATGGGCGGGGTGCCCTTCGCCTGCGATGCTTCGCTGGACATCATGGCTGCGGGCGAGGCCGAAGCGCTCGACGCGATGCAGCTGGTGTTTGCCGCGCTGGGGCGCAAGGTCTACCGTTGCGGTGCGCTCGGCAGCGGCCACGCGCTCAAGGCGATCAACAACTACATCAACGCCTGCGCCTTGATCAACGTGATCGAAGGCTTGACCATCGGCGCGAAGTTCGGCATCGACACCGCGCTCATGATCGATACCATGCAGGCGATGTGCACCGGGCGCAATCATCCGATCGACAAAAAGATCGTTCCGCAGGTCGTGACGCGCAAGTATGCGGCCGGCATGCCGATCGGGTTCATCGCCAAGGACCTGCGAATCGCGGTGGATACGGCGCAGCGGCTCGGCGCGGCTGCGCCGCTCGCGGAGAAGGTGCTGGCGCTGTGGCAGGCCGCCGGTGCCGCGCTCGGCCCCGCCTGCGACCAGACCGAGATCGCGCGTTACTGGGAACTCGAAAGCGGCGTTCAACTCTAGCGCGTCAAGCAATAGTCATTGCATACTCGCTCCCCCAGCCCCTCTCCCGGAGCTCCCGGAGGGAGAGGGGGGCACAGCGTTTTGTGGGTTGTCAGCCACTCACGGGAAGTCACCGAGGAGGCAGTACATGCGGGTAGCATTCATCGGCGTCGGCGCCATGGGCGAGCCCATGGCGGCCAACTTGCTGCAGAAGGGATTCGAGCTCTCCATCCTGCGCCATCGGCGCGCGGAGCCGGCCGCGCGGCTCGCGCAACTCGGGGCTCGTGTCTGCGCAAGCGTCGCCGAAACCGTGGCCGGTTGCGAGATCGTCGTGCTGACCCTGCCGACTTCTGCCGAAGTCGAAGCTATCGTTGCCGGCGCGGGCGGGGTCCTTGCCGCAGCGAGCGCGGGGACGCTCGTGCTGGACTGTACGACCAGCGACCCCGCCAGCACGCGGCGCCTCGGCGAGCAGCTCTCGGGCCGCGATATCGCCTTGGTGGACGCGGGCATGACCCGCGGCGTGGCCGGCGCCAAGCAGGGCACGCTCGCGTTCTTTCTCGGCGGCGAGCCGCGTCACATCGAGCGGGCGACGCCGGTTTTGAAAGGGCTCGGCGATACCTTCGTGCACGTCGGCCCACTAAGCCATGGCCACACGGCCAAGCTCATCAGCAATGTGTTGAGCTACGCAACGGTTGCGCTGGTGAACGAAGCGTTCATGCTGGGCGGACGCTCGGGGCTAGACCTGGCACGCTTGTTCGAGGCGTTGAACCAGGGCGCGCCGAGCAAGGCGCTGGAGTCGTTCGGGCCGCGCATTGCGGCGGGCGAGTACGAGCC
>JBOIEI010000375.1:0-1934 GCA_050741055.1 Burkholderiales bacterium
CGATGAGCCAGATCGTCGCCCGCGGGCTGGCGCCGAAGGTGATGTAGCGGGCAGCCTCGCGCAGGCCGTAGCGCTCGCAGCGCCGGGTGGCCGATACCAGCTTCACCGCATACTGGACCAGCGCCGGATCCACGTAGACCTTGCGGCACTCGTTCTGCAGCGCGGCGAGCTGCTCGGTCGTCGCTACCATGCCGACCACGGCGGCGGTGCCCGTCACGCGCTCGACGATGACGAACTCTTCCTCCTCGGTCGGGTAGTCGACCAGCACCTTCATCATGAAGCGGTCCACCTGGGCCTCGGGCAGGGGGTAGGTGCCTTCGGTCTCGATCGGGTTCTGCGTGGCCATCACCAGAAAGGGAGCGGGAACGCCATGGGTTTCGCCGGCGATCGTGACCTGGCGCTCCTGCATGACCTCGAGCAGCGCGCTCTGCACCTTGGCCGGCGCGCGGTTGATCTCGTCGGCGAGCAGCAGGTTGGTGAACACCGGCCCGAGCGAGGTGGTGAACTCCCCGGTCTTCTGGTTGTAGATGCGCGTTCCGACCAGGTCGGCTGGCAGCAGGTCGGGGGTGAACTGAATACGCTTGAACGATCCGCCGATGGTGCGGGCGAGGGTCTTGATCGTCAGCGTCTTGGCCAATCCCGGCACGCCCTCGACCAGCAAGTGGCCCTGCGCCAGCATGGCGATCAGCACGCGCTCCAGGAAATGATCCTGTCCTACCACGACGCGCTTGATTTCGAACAGGATCTGCTCCATCAAATCGCGGACGTCGGTGCTCGGAACGTTGCTCATGGAGGTTGCTCCAGGTTTCAGAAGGGATGCATGCCGGCGGCGCGGCCCGCCACGGCGATGGTGACGGCGAATCCGATGCCGATAAAGGTGCCGGTGTCCGCGGGATTGAGGATGGCGGTGACGATGCCGACCACGTCGCCTTGCATGGTCACCAGCGGCCCGCCCGAGCTGCCGGGATTGGCCGCCGCGTCGAACTGAATGAGCCGGGTGAGCACGCGTTCGCCTTCGGGCGAACGGAACTCGCGGTTCAAACCGGAGATCACGCCCGCCGACACCGAGGGCCCGATGCCGAAGGGGAATCCGACCGCTACCACTTCGTCGCCGGGCTTCAAGCGCGCGGCCGAGCCCAAGGTTGCTGCCGGCAGATCGTCCGGGATCGTTTGCGCCTTGATGACGGCCAGGTCGTTTTCCGGGTGCACGCTCACCAGCTCGGCTTGCGATTCCACACCGTCGTGAAAAGTCACCATGATCCGCTTGGCGCCGTAGACCACGTGCAGGTTGGTGAGGATGGTGCCGTCGTCCACGATCACGACGCCCGATCCGACTGAAACCTCGTCCAATCCGTCGGGAGAGGCCTTGTCCTTGGCAATCTCCTTGTCCGGGGCGGCCTCGCTGGGTTTGCGTTCCGGACGTTTGGGCTTGCCCTTTTCCTTGGCCTTGGTTTTGGGCGGCGCAGGCTCGGCGAAACCCCGCACGCGCACCAGGGACGGGCGCACCATGTCGGCTGCCTTGGCGGCGCGCGCCGGCAGGGCTTTGGTCTCCAGCGTGTGCAGCACGGAGGCGTCGATGTCCTCCTGCGTGAGAGCCCGGGGGCGAGGCTGCGACCCGAGATAAGCCGCTGCGATCAGCAGTGCGAAGGCCGCGCCGGCGAGGAAGCGCAACAATCCGGCATGGCGCTTGCCCAGGGCGCGGACGCGCGACCAGCGAGGGGTGGGCGGCGCTTCCTGGACGACGTCCCGCTCTTGCCGCGGAGTCTCTGGCGGCGCAGTGTCTGGTCGCGAGGTGTCTGCTCCGGCACCGGAATTGCGTCTCGAACCGCTGTAAAGCACCTGCCGCCTCATCCGGGAGCCCTCACGACCGCGTGTGCCGGCATGCGCAAGGTAGCACGCTTGTCGGTAAGCGGAAAAGTCAACATAGCACGGGT
>JBOIEI010000376.1:0-5024 GCA_050741055.1 Burkholderiales bacterium
GAACGGCGCCGCATAGCGGTAGGCAACGAACATCGGGTCATTCTTGGATCCCATGCCGCGCTTGATGATGTCGATGTCGACTTCGGGATCGGTGCGGGTCGCCACCGCCCACATCACTTCCTGCAGGTTCGACGGATCGATGTCCTCGTCCACCACCACCGAGTAGCGCGACATATAAGCGCCGACCCCGCACTGGTTGAGGATGTGGCCGGCCTGACGCGCATGCCCGGCGTAGCGTTGCTTGATCGCAACCACGTTGAACATGCGCGCGCCGCCGATCTCGTGCGCCCAGACCGCGGCGACATCCGGCACGCCGGCCGCGGCCAGCGCATCGAACAGCAGTGCCGAGCGCATAACCGCCTTCGAATACGAATAGTCGTTCGGCGGCTTCGCGGGCGGACTGCCGATCATGATCGGATCATTGCGGTGGTAGATACGCTCGATCTTCACGGCCGGCGCGGTGGCGGCCTTGCCCGGGTAGTAGCCGTGGAATTCGCCGAACGGTCCCTCGATGCGCTCGTCGCCCGGCTGCGCCCAGCCTTCGAGCACGATCTCCGAGGCCGCCGGAAGAGGTAGCCCGGTGAGCGCGCCCTTCACCACGGCGACCGGCTCGTTCAGGATCGCCCCGATGTAGTCGTATTCGCACATGCCGAATGGCACCTCGATCCCCGAAACCAGGTAGCCGAGCGGATCGGCGCCGAGCACGATGCACACCGGGAAGGGCTTGCCCGCGGCCATGTGCTTGCGATACTGGATCGCGCCGTGCTTGCCCGGAATCATGTCGAGTCCGACGTGGTTGCGGTCGTGAATCATCACCCGGTAGGTGCCGACGTTGATCCAGTCGCTGTCGTAATCGCGCGTCACCACCATGCAGCCCGTGCCGATGTAGCGCCCGCCATCGCCTTCGTGCCAAAGTGGCGACGGGAACGCGAACAGATCCAGGTCGGCCCCGCTCACTGTGTTGTCGAACACCGGCCCGCCTTCTACCCCGACCGGCTTGAACTGCGCAGCACGCGCCTGCCATTGCGCCGGCCTGCCGCGCAGCTTCTGCACCAGCCCATGATGGCTTTGCTCGGGCCCGAGCCGCAGGATGGAAGCAAGCCGCGCCGGGCTCGACGTGCTGCCGGTGAGCACACGATAGCCCGCGGGATAGCCCGGGATACGGTCGAACAGCAGGGCAGGCGGGTTGGCTTTCTTGACGTTGAGCTCGCTGATCGTGCCGAGCTCGAGATTCCAGTCGGCGCCTTCGACATCGCGCAGCTCGCCCAAGCGCCGCGCTTCCTCGAGCCAGACGCGCAAGTCGAGCGGATTGCCGGTGGCGGCGCTCATGCCTGGCCTGCGCGCATGCGAGCCGCGAGCTGCACGGCGCGCACGATCTCGGGATAGGCCGCGCACCGGCACAGGTTGCCGGACAGGTAATGCCGGATCTCGTCTTCGCTCGGATCGGAATTCGCGTCCAGCAGCTGCCGGCTCATGAGCACGAACCCGGGCGTGCAGAAGCCGCACTGGAATGCACCGCATGCGGCGAACGCTCTCTGCACCGCATCCAGGCCGAGGTCAGGTCTTGCTTGTTGTGCCGTCCGAAGCATCCCTTGCCGGTCATCGCCGTGTGCCTGCTCGATGGTGGCCACTTCCGCGCCGTCCACGAACGCCGCCAGGTACAGACAACCGGAAACCGCCGTCCCGTCGACGAGCACCGTGCAACAGCCGCACAGCCCTTGCGCGCAGCTTTCGCGTGCGCCGCCGAGTCCCAGCCGCTGCAGCAGCTCCACCAGCGTGTGATGGTTTCCAATCTGCGCGCTGACCGCTTCGCCGTTCAAACGAAAGCGGATCGTGCGGCTGGCCGCGGCTTCGACGCTCATTGGTCCCTCATTCGTTTTCGAGCGGCTGGCCGCGCTTGGCGCGCAGCGCCCGGTACACGCTCTCGGCGGTGAGCGGCAGCGCGGTCAGGCGCACGCCGACCGCATCCTCGATCGCGTTCGCGATCGCCGGCGAAACCCCGAACGTGCCGCTTTCGCCCACGCCCTTGGCGCCGAACGGGCCGCCGCGCTCGTTGCCGTCCACTGCCTCGTTCTCGATCCGCGCCGGCACATCGAGCATGCCGGGAATCTTGTATTCGGCAAGCGACGCATTCAGCAACTGGCCGTCGCGGAAGAGCATGTGCTCGGAGGTGCTGAAGCCGAGCTGCATGATCGCAGCGCCGGAGAGTTGCGTTGCCACCGCCGCAGGATTGATCGCCTTGCCGCAATCGGCGACGTTGACGAGCCGCGTCACCTCGAACTGCCCGGTCTCGGTGTCGACCGCGACTTCGACACCGGTCGCCCCCACCATCCAGAACGGCGTGACGTTGTCCGATTGCCCGGTGGCGTGATCGGTGGGTGCATACGCCGGCACGAAGCTTCCCATGCCGACCACGTTGCCGGCCTGCATGCCGTACTTCCGGCGAAAGAGATCCGGTATCGGCGTGGTCTCGGGCGGAAGCCCCAGTTCGCCGGCGAGCGCCAGCAGCTTGTCGCGTGCGTCCTCGGCCGCGCGCCGGACCGCGTTGCCCATGTGGTAGGTCGAGCGCGAGCCGAGCGTTGCCATGTCGTAGGGCGTCACGTCGGTGTCGGGGTGCACCACGCTCACCTGCTCGGCTTCGACGCCGAGCACTTCGCCCACGATCTGCGCCATGGCGGTATCCGAACCCTGCCCCATGTCGACCGTGCTGCAGAGCAGACTGCAGCTCGCGTCGGCGTTGACGGTCACGATCGCAACCGACGTGGTGGGCGAGATGCTCGCCTTGAATCCAATCGCGATCCCGCGCCCGCGTTTCACTGTTTCGCTGCCGCGATCGAAGGGCTCGTTCCAGCGCATGCGCTGCGCGAGCCGCTCCAGCACCCGATCCAGCGCCGCATCGCGCATGACGGTGCCGGTTGCCTGCGGCCGGCCTTCGCGCAGAATGTTCTTGCGGCGGAATTCGAGTGGATCCATGCCGATCGCGCGCGCGACCATGTCCGCATGGCTCTCGTAGGCCCATACGAGCTGCGGAATGCCGAAGCCGCGCAGCGCCCCGGCGGGCGGCAGACTGGTATAGAGCGCGTAGGAATCGATCGTCACGTTATCGATATCGTATGGGCCGGCTGCGGTGAAGCCCGACTTCTGCGTGATGCGCGGACCGATGTCGGCATACGCGCCGCCGTTCCACCATACTTCGCATGCACGCGCGACGATGCGGCCGCTGCCGTCCACACCGCTCTTGATGCGCAGCGTGGCCGCGTGCTTGGTGAGCGTGTAGAACTGCTCTTCCATCGAAGCCGCCACCTTCACCGGCCGGCGCACGATCAACGCCGCCGCGGCCACGAGCGCTTCGAGCTTGATGTAGAGCTTGGCGCCGAAGCCGCCGCCCAGGAACGGCACCTGCACCCGCACGCGGTTCTCCGGCCAGCCGAGCAGGCGTGCGATTTCGATGCGCACGAACGACGGGCTCTGCGAAGCGGTATGGAGCGTGAGCCGCCCGTCGCCCGGTTCCGCCACCGTGACGAACGGCTCGAGCGGCAGGTGCAGCACCTGCTGCGTCTTGAACGTATGCTCGAAGACCTGCGCGGCCTCGGCGAACGCGGCGTTTACGTCGCCGCGGCGCAGATGGAAATCGAGCGCGATATTGGTGTCGCGCTTGCCGGCCAGGTGCTTGAGATCGGGAAACGTTCCGGCGGGCTTGAGCGTCTCGTGCACGATGGCCTGCGAGCTCATCGCCGCGACTTCGTCGAAGACCGCGGGCAGCTCCTCGTATTCGACCTCGATCGACTGCGCGGCCGCCTCGGCCACGTGCGGATCGGCCGCAAGCACCAGCGCGACCGGCTCGCCGGCATAGCGCACCTTGTCGAGCGCGAGGATTGGCTGGTCGTGAAACGCCGGACCATAGTGCGGATCGGGAATGAGCGCCCGGATGTCCTCGCCCGTCAGCACGCGATGCACGCCGGGATGCGCGCGGGCGGCGGCGGTATCGACGCGGCGGATGCGGCCATGCGCGATGGGGCTGCGCGCGATCTTGCCGTACAGCATGCCGGGCAGCATGAGGTTGTGCACGTAGGGCGCCTGGCCCGTGAGCTTGGCGCGCGCCTCCTTGCGCAGCACCGAACGGCCGACTTGCGGGCCGTTGTGGCGAAGCGCGCTCACTGCGGCGGCCTCGATTGCAGCATCGTGTCCACTCGGCTCATTGCGTCATCCCGGCCACTTCGGCTCGTCGCATCATCGCATCCACTCGACGCTTCGCGTCATCGCGCGCAGTCGCCTTATTGCGCAACCGCAGCGGCGGGCGCCGACACGGCTTCGCGTAGCGCGCGCCGCATGTGCACGCGCAGGAGCTCACGCTTGTACGCCGCCGAACCGTGCTGATCGCCGATCAATCCCTGCTCGGCCGCCGCATCGCCCGCGCGCTCGAGCAGCGCAGCGTCGAGCCGAGCGCCGCGAACGAGCGCTTCCACCGCGCTCAGGCGCGTGGGCCGGTCCACGGCCGCGCTCACCACCACGCGCGCATCATCCACCATCCCGTCCTCGCCCATGTCCAGCGCGACCGCGATGCCGAGTGCCGGCCAGTCGTCGGCGCACCGGGTCGTCACCTTCCGGTACGCCGCGCGGCGCGCCTTGTGAACAGGGATATGCACCTCGGCGATCAGCTCGTCGCCCGCGAGGGTGGTTTCCATGTAACCCGCGATCAGCTCGCCGAGTGCAAGCGTGCGCGTGCCGGTCGCGCCCTGCACGACGATGCGCGCATCGAGCGCGGTCAGCAGCGCAGGCAAGTCCATATGCGGGTCGGCGTGCGCGAGGTTGCCGCCGACGGTTGCAACATTGCGCACGCGCACATTGGCAAGTCGGGTGAGGGTGCGGCACACAACCGGAAGCGCGTCGCGGACCGCCCGAGAGTGCGCGAGTTGCGTGAGCGTGACCTGCGCGCCGAGCCGGATCGCCTGCGGCTCGCGCTCGACGGAAAAGTAGCGCGGCTCGATGCGGCGCAAGCTCACCAGGCGCCTGAGATTCAGCAC
>JBOIEI010000377.1:0-1590 GCA_050741055.1 Burkholderiales bacterium
GCGCAAATGCCTATGCCGGTGCCACGATCGTCACGGAGGGTACGCTCGCACTATCCGGCCAAGGTCGCTTGAACGCAGGCACCGCGCTGCGGATGAACGCTCCAGCGGTATTCGACATCAGTGCGGCGGACAGCGCCCGCGCGGTCGGTTCGATCGATGGCGATGGCGCCATCGGGCGTCACGACCATCGATGGCGGCAGCCTCCTCGTCCGGGACGGCATCGGCCTACGTCGAAGCCGGCTACGCATTCGGCGACAGTGTGATCGTCGAACCGATCCTGGGCCTCGAGTGGTCGCGGCAGCGGAACGACGGTCACACCGAGAACGGCGCCGGCGCATTCAATCTGACGGAACCGGAACGCCACATCGATTCGCTCAAGTCGTCGCTCGGCGTACGGGTCCTGCGGACATGGCGTGGCGCCGAAATGCGAACGACGCTGGAGGCCCGGGCAGCATGGGCGCACGAATTTCGCTCGCCGTCCGCGATCAGCGCCCGCTTCGCCGCCGACTCGACCGAGACCGCGTTTTCGGTGCCTACGCTGGAGGCGCCGCGCAATAGCGCAATTGTCGGCGTGGGTATCAGCGTCGCCTGCGCCAAGGCAGTCAGCTTCTATGCCGATGTCGCAGCCGAGCTGAGCTCCGGACAGCGCGTGCATGCGTTCGGCGTCGGAATGCGCTACCGCTGGTAAGAGCAAGGCGCGCGCCGCTGCGCCGGTCTGGCGGGATCGCCGGCGCTATAATCGCTGCAGCCAATCAACCTTCGGCGCCCGACATGGCCACGAACCCACTGCACCTCATCCAGGTGGCCGACCTGCACCTGGGCGCTGGCCACGAGCATCATCTCGACAATTGGCGCAAGGTGATCGCCTGGGCGGCACGCGAGCGACCGGATATCGTGGTCGTGAACGGCGACCTCATCATGAACGACCCGGACTGCGAAGCCGATCACGCGTTCGCACGGACCGAGATCAGCCGCATCGGCATCCCGTGCCGCTTCCTGCCGGGCAACCACGACATCGGCGACAACGTACTGTCCGGCAAGATGGCGCAGCGCGTGAATGCCGAACGGGTCGAGCGGTTTCAGCGCTTCTTCGGCGAGGACCGCTGGGCGTTCCAGGCCGCGGGCTGGCATTTCGTCGGCGTGAATTCGCAGTTGTTCGGCAGCGGCGGTCTGCCGCTGGAAGCGAGCCAATGGGACTGGCTGGAACGCGCGCTCGGTGAAGCGGCCGGCAAGCCGGTTGCGTTGTTCACCCACAAGCCGCTTTTCCTCGATCATCCCGGCGAGGAAGATGCCGACGATCCCTCCGTGCGTCAGTCCTGCCTCGATCGATCCAGCCGCACACGCCTGCTCGAGCTCGCGCGGCGTCACAACGTGCGGGTGATCAGTACCGGGCACAAGCACCAGACGCGAACCTTCTCGCTCGACGGCATCTATTACTTCTGGGGACCATCGACCGCCTGCGTGAACGGCGCTCCGACCGCGCTGCACTGGGGTACGCGCGAAGTCGGCTTCATCGACTTCTGCTTCGGTCCCGAGGCGTTCGAGCACCGTATCGTCGGCGCCGATTTCCTTTTCCGGCACGAGAACTAC
>JBOIEI010000378.1:0-7209 GCA_050741055.1 Burkholderiales bacterium
TCGCTGCTCACGGGACTGCTGGCGCTGCACCTGCTGCCGATCGACTATGCCGGCCTTGCACTGATGCTGCTGGGCATCGGCTTCATGGTGGCCGAGGCGTTCCTGCCCTCGTTCGGCATTCTCGGCAGCGGCGGCGTGGTCGCCTTCGTCTTCGGCGGCATCCTGCTGATCGACACCGACGCGCCCGGCTTCGGCTTGCCGATCGGCGCCGTGATCGGGGCGGCGGCGGGCAGCTTCGTCATCATCGCCGCCATCGCCATGCTGGCGGCGCGGGCTCGCACGCGCCCCGTGGTGAGCGGGCGCGAGCACCTGCTCGGAGCGACCGGCGTGGTGCTCGATACCGGCACCGCGCAGATCTTTGCGCGGGTGCAGGGCGAGATGTGGCAGGTGCAATCGTCCACGCCGCTCGCCGCCGGCGAGCGGGTACGCGTCACGGACATCGACGGTTTGACCTTGACCGTGGTGCCGGATCAACCGGGAGCGAGGAGAGCATGAGCATGGAGTGGGGATTCGCGGGCTTGCTGCTGGTCGTTCTCGGCCTCATCGCCGCCTCTTTTCGCATCCTGCGCGAGTATCAGCGGGGCGTGGTGTTCATGCTGGGGCGCTTCTACAAAGTGAAGGGACCAGGGCTCATCCTGGTGGTACCGGGCATTCAGCAGATAGTGCGAGTGGATTTGCGCACCATCGTGCTCGACGTCCCGACGCAGGACGTGATCTCGCGCGACAACGTCTCGGTCAAGGTCAATGCGGTGATCTACTTTCGCATCGTCGATGCGCAGCGCGCGATCATCCAGGTCGAGAACGTGATGGAGGCCACCAGCCAGCTGGCGCAGACCACGCTCCGGTCCGTGCTCGGCAAGCACGAGCTCGACGAAATGCTCGCCGAGCGCGAAAAGCTCAACATCGACATCCAGCAAGTGCTCGATGCGCAGACCGACGCCTGGGGCGTGAAGGTGGCGAACGTCGAGATCAAGCACGTCGATCTGGACGAATCGATGATTCGCGCGATCGCCCGTCAGGCGGAAGCCGAGCGGGAACGACGCGCCAAGGTCATTCATGCCCAGGGCGAGCAGGAGGCGGCGGAAAAACTCCTGGAAGCGGCCCAGATGCTGGCGCGCCAGTCGCAGGCTATGCAGTTGCGCTACCTGCAGACGCTCACGCAGATCGCCAACGAGCGCACGTCCACGATAGTGATTCCGCTGCCCATGGAAGGGCTCGCGTCGATGTTCGGCCGCGGCGATGCGCGACCCGGCGACTGACCCGCGCGCGGCGCCGGCCGGTCAGTAGACCACCACGGCGCGAATCGATTCGCCCGCGTGCATCAGCTCGAACCCCTGGTTGATCTCGGCGAGTGGGAGCGTGTGCGTGATCATGGGGTCGATCTCGATCTTGCCGTCCATGTACCAGTCGACGATGCGCGGAACGTCGGTGCGCCCGCGCGCACCGCCGAATGCGGAACCCTTCCATACGCGTCCGGTGACGAGCTGGAACGGGCGCGTGCGGATCTCCTGGCCGGCGCCCGCGACGCCGATGATGACCGCTACGCCCCAGCCCTTGTGGCAGCATTCCAGCGCCTGGCGCATGACATCGACGTTGCCGATGCACTCGAAGCTGTAGTCCGCGCCGCCCTTGGTCAAGTTGACCAGATACGGCACCAGGTCGCCGCCGACTTCCTTCGGGTTGACGAAGTGCGTCATGCCGAAACGCTCGGCCAATTCGCGTTTGCCCGCATTCAGGTCGACGCCGACGATCATGTTGGCCCCGGCCAGGCGCGCACCCTGGATCACGTTGAGCCCGATGCCGCCCAGGCCGAACACGACCACATTCGCGCCCGGCTCGACCTTGGCGGTATTGATCACCGCGCCGATCCCGGTGGTGACACCGCAGCCGATATAGCAGACCTTGTCGAACGGCGCGTCCTCGCGGATCTTCGCCAGCGCGATCTCGGGCAGCACGGTGAAGTTGGAGAAGGTCGAGGTGCCCATGTAATGCAGCACGCGCTCGCCGTTCAAGCGGAAGCGGCTGGTGCCGTCGGGCATCAGCCCCTGACCTTGCGTGACGCGGATCGCCTGGCACAGGTTGGTCTTCTGCGACAGGCAATACTCGCACTGGCGGCATTCGGGCGTATATAGCGGGATCACATGATCGCCTTTGGCGAGCGACGTGACGCCCGCACCGACCTCGACCACCACGCCCGCGCCTTCATGGCCGAGGATCGCGGGGAAAAGCCCCTCGGGATCGGCCCCCGAGAGCGTGAACTCATCGGTGTGGCAGATGCCGGTCGCCTTGATCTCGACCAGCACCTCGCCCGTCTTCGGGCCCTCGAGCTCGACAGTTTCGATGGTGAGCGGCGCGCCTGCCTTGTGTGCAACCGCCGCGCGGGTTTTCATGGTCCGCCTCCTTTGGGCTAGCATCGAGAGCAGCGACAAATTCTAGCAACAATGTCCGAGCCTCCCGCAGCCGACAAACAGACGCCCCGCGTCCGCGGCCGCTTCGCACCCTCGCCGACCGGCCCGCTGCACTTCGGCTCGCTGGTCGCGGCCGTGGCGAGCTACCTCGATGCCCGCAGCCGGGGCGGCGAATGGCTGGTGCGCATCGAAGACCTCGATCCGCCGCGCGAGGTGCACGGCGCCGCCGACGACATCCTGCGCACGCTCGAAGCGTTCGGCTTGCACTGGGATGGGCCGGTGCGCAACCAGAGCCGCTGCACACACCTGTATGCGGCCGCCCTGCAGCGGCTGATCGAGCACGGGGTAGCGTACCCGTGCGCGTGCACGCGGCGGCAGATCGCCGCTGCTGCCCGCATCGGCATCGACGGTCCGGTCTATCCGGGCCTATGCCGCAACGGCTTGCCGCCGGGACGTGCGCCGCGCGCCTGGCGCCTGCGTGTGCCCGCCGGCCCGATCGAGCTCGACGACGAATGCTTCGGCGTCATTGCGCAGGATGTCGAGCGCGCGGTGGGCGATTTCGTTCTGCGCCGCGCCGACGGCTGGTTTGCCTATCAGCTGGCGGTCGTCGTGGACGATGCCGACCAGGGAATCACGCGCGTGGTGCGCGGTGCGGATCTCATCGATTCGAGCCAGCGCCAGATCCTGCTGCAGCGCTTGCTCGATCTGCCTACGCCCGCCTACTTGCATGTTCCCGCGGCGGTGGACGCGAGCGGCGACAAGCTCTCGAAGCAGACGCGGGCGCGTCCGCTGGAGCGTTCGAAGGCTTCCGGCGCGTTGTTCGCGGCGCTCGGATTTTTGTGCCAGGAGCCGCCCGCGGAATTGGCGCAGGCGCCTGCCGAGGTCATCCTCGAATGGGCGCAGCGCCATTGGCGCCCGGACGCGATCCCGCCCGTTCGCAGCCTGCCGGCGCCGGCCGAGTGGTATCGGTAACTGTAACTGGCACTTATCACCCAAAATTCGCACAATCCAGGAATTTCACGCGATGGCGTGTAGCGGAGGATCGCCCGGAGACGGCGACGCCGTGCGCAAATGGGGTCTGTCAGCCAAATTTCGGGATGGTCGATAGCCATCGCAGGGACGGGCTCACCATTGGAAATTATCGGTAGTCCGGGTCGGGAGCCCCGCCTCGCGCCACGCCTCGATGCCGCCGCGGTACCAATAGACGTTGCTGTAGCCCGCGCGCGTTGCCCGCAGCGCGGCGTTGTAGGAAAGCCAGCAACGCGAGCCCGAGCAGAAGAAGACGATCTCGCGCGCCTTGTCGCGACCGGAGAGCCGCGCCAGCACGTCGAGGAAGCGCTGTTCCTCGGCTGCATCGAAATCGCCCAGCCCGCCATTGTGCAGCCACAGTGCTCCGGGCAAGCTGCGATGCACCGGGCCGCTCAGAACATCGATCAGAAAGGGGCGCGGGTCGCGCGCCAGCATCTCCTTCAACCCGGCCGTGCCCACGACACGTGCGCCGGGCAACGTATCCGGCGTCGGCCCGTGGTAGTCCTTGGCGCGGTAGCCCGGCGGCGGCTCGATGCCCCAGCTGCGGTCTTCGTCGGCATACGTCTCGGCCGCCCCGGCCGGAACCGCCAGCATGCACGCCGTCACGGCGAGCCATACGAGCGCCGCTCGCATCCGAAAAACCTCCCTTCGCACTATGGACGCGGCAAAGCCAGGATCGCTTCCAGCCCGCCTTCGGGGTGGTTGCGTATGCTCACCTGCCCCCGATGCAGCTGCGCGACGTTGCGCGCAATCGCAAGGCCCAGCCCGGTGCCGCCGGTATCGCGGCTGCGCGAGCTCTCCAGCCGGTAGAACGGCTCGAACACCTTCTCCAGCTCCGACTCCGGCACGCCGTGGCCGAAGTCGCGGACCTTGATGACCATCTTCTGCTCGTCGTCCTGCACCAGGATCTGCGCCTTGCCACCGTACTTGCAGGCATTGTCGATGATGTTGGCCAGGCAATGTTTGAGCGCCTGGGTCTGCGCGGGGAATGGCGCTCGTGCCGCGCCCTTGGTCACCACCTCATGGCCCGCCTCGCGATAGTCTTCGCACACGCTTTCGATCAGCGCATTGATGTCGGTCGGTTGCGGCGGCTCGGTGCTGTCGAGCCCGCGAATGAACTCCAGCGCCGAGCGCACCATCTTCTCCAGATCGGACATGTCGCGCAGCAGCGACTCGCGCAGCGGCGAATCCTCGATCAGCTCGGCGCGCAGGCGCATGCGCGTGATCGGCGTCTTCAGATCGTGCGAGATGGCGGTCAGCGCCGCAACGCGGCTCTTGAGATAGCGCGACAGGCGCTCCTGCATGCTGTTGAACGCCCGCGCGGCCCGGCGCAGCTCCGAGGCGCCATGCTCGGGCAGCGGCGGCGCGTCGAGATCGTTGCCGAGCCGCTCGGCCGCATTGGCCAGCTCGCTCAAGGGGCGCGTCACCCACTCCACCGCCATCGCGACCAGCACGATGGTCACGGCGCTGAGCACGAAAAACTGCCACAGCAGCGACGACACCGAGTACAAGAGCGCGTGCGGTACCTCGACATAGAGCAGCACGGGCGTGCCGTCGCCCAGGTTGGAGCGCACGCTCACGCCCCAACCCGACTGGGCCTCGCGCTGGCGGCCTTGCGCCAGCGGCGTGCTCGTTTCCGGCGAGTAACGCAATCGGGTCTCGCCCATGCGGATCTCGACCGCGCGCGGCGGCTTCAAGCGCTCGCGGAACGCCTCGGCCATCTCCTCCGGAATCGGTCCCTGGTGCGCCTCCTTGCCGATGCTCTGTTCCGGCATGCCGTCCTCGCGCGGCAGCGCCAAGGGACCCAGGCGGACGACCGGGTAGCGCAAGGAAGCCACCGCGCGCTCGCGATCGGGCGCCTGCAACCCATCGAGCATGCGCACCAGGTCGGCCAGGCGCACCGCGTTGCGGCGGGCCACCACCCGTTCGATCGATGCCTTGCGATCGTAGTAGGCGATCAGCGATGCCGCCACCTGCGCCGCGATGAGGCCGCCGATAAGCAGCAGCAGCAGGCGCCCCTTGAGCGAATGCGGCACGGGGATGCGCATCATTCCAGCACCACCGCCGAGGCGAGCACGTAGCCTTCGCCGCGCACCGTTTTGATGATGCGCGGCTCGCGCGCGTCTTCTTCCAGCCGCTGCCGCACCCGGCTCACCAGCACGTCGATGCTGCGATCGAGCGCCTCGGCGCCCTGCCCCTGCGTGAGCTCCATCAGCTGGTCGCGATTGAGCACCCGGTTCGGCCGCTCCAGGAAGACCTTCAGCAGGCGGAATTCCGCGCCGCTCAAAGCCACCACGACGCCTTTCGGCGACACCAGGTTGCGGGTGGTGAGATCGAGCTTCCAGTCGGCGAAGCGCATGCGCTGCATATGCTCGCCCACCCGAAGCTGCACCACGCCGCGTGCGCGGCGCAGGATCACCTTGATGCGCGCGAGCAGCTCGCGCGGATTGAACGGCTTGGAAAGGTAGTCGTCGGCGCCCATCTCCAGGCCGATGATGCGATCGGTATCTTCGCCGCGCGCGGTCAGCATGATGACCGGCACATCGGAGCGCGCGCGCAGGTCACGGCACAAGGTGAGGCCGTCGGGCCCGGGCAGCATGAGATCGAGCACGATGAGATCGACCGGCGACTGGTCCAGCATGCCGAACATGCTCTTGCCGTCGGCCACGGCCACACAGCGATAGCCGTTGCGCTCCAGGTAGTCGTGCAGGAGAGTGCGAATCTCTGCGTCGTCATCGACGATCAGGACACAGTCGGGGCGCGGTTCCATACTGGCGAAAGCTTACCGCAGTCGATGTCGCGGGTGTGCGTCTGTAACGCACTGTTTCCGCCAACCCGTTCCCGAATTCGCGCGGCCGCGTCCGGCGCCGGGTAATGCTCGCTTGCAGCCCCGAAATAATGGGCACACATTAGGCTGGTTCAATGACGTACGCAAATGTGCCAGGGGTACGATGCGAAAGCTGCCGCCGAAACAGTGGGTGCTGATCGCCGCCGGCTGCGCGATCGCGGCCATCGTGGTCGAGCGCTCGCTCGTGCTCTACAAGCCCAAATACCGGCAAGTGACGGCGGCCGAAGCAGCAGCCGGGCGCTGCGCTTCGGCGCCTGCGCCCCCACCGTTCGACGAGGACCCGGCGCCGTTGGTCGCGCAGCCGGGGGGTATCGACCCGCTCGGCCTGAGCGACGCGATCCGCCGCGCCCTCGACGATTGCCCTTGACGCGGCTAGCGTACACTTCCGTCACGCATCCCGACCAAGGAGAGTCCTGCGATGGCGAGCGCCCCCGTGCAATTGGGCATCATCGGGCTCGGGCGCTGGGCCAAGGTGCTGACGCGCGCCGCCCGGCAATCCGACAAGTTGAAGATCGTTGCGGGGTACACCCGCTCGCCGGACAGGCGCGAAGCTTTCGCGCTGGAATTCGGTGTCCCGGCCGTTCCCGACCTGCAGACGATGCTGGCCAACCCCGACATCAAGGGTGTGATCCTCACCGTACCGAACGAGCAGCACCTGCCCATTGCCGAGCAGGCCGCCCAGGCGGGCAAGCATGTCTATACTGAGAAGCCCATCGCCGACACGCTGGTCGATGGCATCAAGCTCGCCGCGCTCGGCCAGCGCTACGGCGTCCAGATCGTAGTCGGGCATTCGGCGCGGTTGCTTGCCGGTACGCGCCTCATGAAGGAAGCGATCGACAGCGGCGAGCTGGGGCGCATCGTCTTCATGGAAGGCAACTTCTCCAACGAGCGCGCGCTCGAGCTCACACCGCAGACCTGGCGCTG
>JBOIEI010000379.1:0-1692 GCA_050741055.1 Burkholderiales bacterium
GCTCAGCATGTTCGCTGCCAGATGCGGGCCGAGCAGGAATTCCGCCGACAGATAGCACACGGTGCGCGAGGCATTGCGCAGATACGACTCGGCCGCGCGCAGCCACCGCTCCAGCAGCCGGTCGCGCACCGTGTAGGCAAGCGCCTGGTACTGGTCGTTCAGGCTGGCGACGCGCGCGAAGCGGCCCTGGATGTAGCGCAGGTTGTCCAGGAAATCCTGCTTGATCGCCTCGACGCCGAGGCCGGTGCGGACCGGCTCGGTCGAGCGCTCGGATGCGCGCATGCTCACTCCTTGGCTAGCGTCCTGAGTGCGGGGCTCGTTGCTGCAACTCCAATCGTGTGCCCCGCGCGAATTGCGGACTCGAGGACACTGAATGACGCTTGAATTGCGCTACCACAAGCCGCATGCTCGAGGGCCGCGAGCAAGCGCTGTTGCGTCGAAAGTTCGTCGTCATGTCCGAATTCACGTTCGTGGTGAGGCCCGAGTCGTTCTGCATACGGCGCATTCCGCTCGATCGGCCGCTGGATCCGAGCTGCCTGAACGCCGACTGGTATTCCATCACGCGCAACGCCGAGGAGCTCTCCCTGGTCGTCCCGGAGCATGTCGACATCGGCGCCGGCGAATGCGAGCGCGGGTGGTCCTGCCTCACGATCCAGGGCACGCTGGAATTCGGCATGATCGGCGTGCTCGCCACCGTTTCCCGAATACTCGCCGAGGCCAACGTCAGCATTTTCGTGGTTTCAACGTATAACACCGACCATATCCTGGTGCGCACCGAGGATCTCGACACCGCCGTTGCGGCACTGAGCCGGGCCGGTCATCGCGTGGCCCGGCCGTAACAGGCGCCGCAACCTCGCCATCACGTGCGCTATCGTAACCCCGCCGGCGAGGTCCGAAGAAACGTCTTTCGCCGCGTAGGCGCGACTCCAGACCGTATGGATCCTCGGGGCCCGCCCCCGATAGAAGCATTCGGGCAGGTTCTGCGCCAGAGAGCGACGTCGAGTACGGCCATCAGCGGTTCCATATGACCGTTCGCTGAAAGCACGCTCCGCTCGCGTGCTTCTTGCATCATGACGGGCGGGCGAAGCAGAACCGGAGATCGCCCCAGATCATCCCTGACTATGGAACAGGCTATCGATCGCGCCGCACGCACGGATGCCGGCGCTGCCTCGCCAGCGGCCGAAGAAAGTGCTTCGGTGCTGCACGAAATTGCGCCCATGTGGGAATTCGCGCGGCACAGCGGCATTGCGCAGGAGTTGCACGCGCTGGCTCGCCCGCGGCCTGGGCGCTCGCTGGCTGCGGCGGCGCTGGACTGGATCGCGATCGCGCTGGCCGCGGCCGCCGTCGTGCGCTACGGCTGGATCGCGCTGCCGCTCGCCCTGCTAATCGTCGGCAACCGCCAGCGCG
This sequence comes from Burkholderiales bacterium, assembly GCA_050741055.1. Lineage (GTDB taxonomy): Bacteria > Pseudomonadota > Gammaproteobacteria > Burkholderiales > WYBJ01 > WYBJ01. The sequence goes on from JBOIEI010000379.1 coordinate 1,408, forward strand.
CGCTCGGAAACCTGCTGCACGACGCATCGCATCGATCGTTCGATGCGCACCGCACGCGGGCTGCGTGGCTGGCGAACGTGCTGTTTTGCTGGCCGCTGTGGGTCTCGATGGAGCTCTACCGGCGCGAGCACAATCGCCATCACCGTTTCCTCGGCGATCCGCGGCGCGACCCCGATTTCATTCACGACGCCGGCTGCCTGCACCGCGGTTGGGCGTCGGTGTGGTGGGATCAAATCGCATCCGGGCGGATGCTGCGCCTGTCCCTGTTCAGTCACCTTCCACACA
>JBOIEI010000380.1:0-10314 GCA_050741055.1 Burkholderiales bacterium
GCGCTGGAGGGCGAGTTCGACATCGTCGCCGACGAAGTGCATACGCGCTTCCCGGCTTTTCGTCCTGCCCCCGATGCTAGAGCGGTGAAGCGCGCGGCCGCAGCCATCGATCGTGCGCGCCGGCCCGTGATCGTCGCCGATCGCGGCGTCATCGTCTCGCGCGGTGAGTCGGCGCTGGCGCGGCTCGCCGAGCGAATCCAGGCGCCGGTCGTGGTGACGCTCGATGCCAAGGCGGCGATGCTGGAGGACCATGCGCTCTTTCGCGGTGCGGTGGGTCTCTACGGCCGCGGTTGCGCCAATCATGTCGTGGCCGACGCGGATCTGGTCATCTTCGCCGGCAGCAACACGAGCGACCACACGACGGCGAACTACAAGCTGCCGAAGCAGGGCACGCCGATCGTGCAGATCGACCAGGACCCGATCGAGATCGGACGCAATTATCCGAACACCGTCGGCCTGCTGGCCGATGTCGCTAGCGGCATGGAAGCCCTGGCCGCTGTCTGCAGGCCGGGCCAGCACGGCGACTGGCTGGGGCAAAGCCAGAAGTACGTGGACGAGTGGCGTGCCGAGGCCGAAAAGGCGCGCTCGTCGGCGCAGATGCCGATGCGCCCGGAGCGGGTCTGTGCCGAGCTGACCGAAGTTCTGCCGCGCGATGCGATCCTCGTCGCCGACACGGGATACGCCGCGCTCTGGACCGGCACGCTCGTCTATCTGCGCTATCCGACGCAACAGTACATTCGTGCGGCGGGCTCGCTCGGTTGGTCGTTTCCCGCAGCGCTGGGGGCGAAGTGCGCAGCGCCGGAGCGGCCGGTGATCTGCTTCTGCGGCGACGGCGGATTCTTCTACCACCTGCCGGAGCTCGAGACCGCGCGCCGGCGCGGTATCAAGACGGTGACGATAGTCAACAACAACCACGGCCTGTCGCAAGGCTATCGCAATCTCACCACGGCTTACGGCGAGCACGACAAGTCGCGCATGAACGAATGCTTCGAATACCGCGAGACCGATTTCGCCCGCGTGGCACAGGCGTTCGATTGCTTCGGCGTGACGGTCGACAAGCCGCGCGACTTCCGCAAGGCGTTCGAGGCCGCGCTGGCTTCCGAGCTGCCGGCCGTGATCGACGTCAAGACGGAGTTCGCCGCCCAGGCCACGCTGCCATGGGTTCCGACCTGACTCGGATAATCAAGCGGTGCCCAGGCGCATCGATGACACAGTTTCCAAGGAGCACACATTCATGACCGATCTGGTGCAGTACCGGCGCGACGACGCGATCGCGCACATCGTTTTGAACCGCCCCGAGAAGCTGAACGCGTTCTCGGACGACATGAGCAAGGCGCTGTCGCAGGCGCTGTACCGGTTCTACGACGACGAGGAGGCGATGATCGGCATCGTTTCCGGCAATGGCCGCGCGTTCTGCAGCGGCGCCGACGTGAAGCAGCGCCAGTTGCGCTCGGCCGAGGAGATGAAGAAGCTCGGCGGTCCGGCCGGGCGCGAAGGCGACATCCGCCCGCCGTTCTTCAAGCCGCCGGTGGCAAAGCCGCTGATCGCCGCGGTGCATGGCTATGTTCTCGGCGCCGGCTTGCGCATCCAGCTCTATTGCGACCTGACGGTGGCCACCAAAGACGCGAAGTTCCAGGTAACCGAAGTCGCGCGCGGCATCAACGGCGTGCCGTTCTGGATGATGCTCACCCAGCGCGGTGCCGGCGCCTTTGCCGAGGACGTGTGCATGACCGGTCGCATGTGGAGCGCCGAAGAGGGCATGCGCTACAACCTGATCAATCGCCTGGTCGAGCCGGGCGAGCATATCGCGGCTGCGGAGAAGCTTGCGCGCGAGGTGCTGCAGAATCCGCCGCTCGCGGTGCGCGCCATCGTCGAGACCCGCCGCTCGGCGCTGGAGGAGATCGATGTGCGTGCGTACGCGTTGCGCCCGCGCGGCCTGCATCTCACCGAAGATTTTCGCGAAAGCGCACGCGCCTTCGTCGAGAAGCGCAAGCCCGCCTACAAGGGCCGGTAGCCTTCGTCACAGTGAACGCAGAACCACGCTACCCCGTCGACCGCACCGAAAAACCACACCCCTTGCAGGGCGCGCATCGGCATACAGGCCGATACCAGTCGGCCGGCGCGAACCGCCTCGTACAGTTTCGGCGCAGGCTCGACTATCTGCGCCCCGGCGGTTGGCGTCGACTCGCTTTGCGGTCGATCCCCACAAGTGGGGCCCCTCGCCCGGTAAGCTCGCGCCGCTATGGTCCGCGAATTCCCGGCCTCACCCCCGGCGCGATGCGCCACCTCTCCGCGTGAGCGGAGGGCAAGGATTTCCTGGCTACGCGACGATCAGCCCGCCCGCCTCGGCGAGCGCGGCGAGGTGGTGGTCGGTGTCGCCGAACAGCGTGTCCATGGCGGTGAAGCGCTTGAAGTAGTGCCCGATCTTGTATTCGAGCGTCATGCCGATGCCGCCGTGCAGCTGCACCGCCTGCTGGCCGATGTAGCGCCCCGAGCGACGGATCTGCACCGTGGCGGCCGAGATGGCCTTGCGGCGCTCGGCAGCGTCGGGTTCTTCCACCATCATGGTCGCGAACAGCGCCATGCTGCGCGCCTGCTCGAGCTCGACCAGCATGTCGACCGCGCGATGCTGCAGCGTCTGGAAACTGCCGATGGTGACGCCGAACTGCTTGCGCGTCTTCAGGTACTCGACCGTCGTTTCGTGGGCCGCGGCCATCGCGCCGACCGCTTCGGCCGCAAGCGCGGCCAAGGCGCAATCGGCGACACGTTCGATGATCGGCGCGGCCTTGCCGGGCTCGCCGAGCGCGTCCCGGGAAGCAACTCGCACACCGGAGAGCGTGATCTGCGCCGCGCGCAGGCCGTCCTGCGTGCCGTAGCCGCGCCGCTCGACGCCGGGCGCAGCGGCATCGACGAGAAAGAGCGCGATGCCGTCGCGATCGCGCCGCTCGCCGCCGATGCGTGCGGATACGACCAGCTTCGCGGCGCTGTCGCCGTGCATGACGTGGCTCTTGGCCCCGTCCAGGATCCAGCCATCGGCATCGCGCCGCGCGCTGCAGGCGACATCGCAAAGGTCGTAGCGCGACGTTGCTTCGCTGTGCGCCCAGGCGGCGAGGAGGCTGCCGTCGGCGATCCGCGGCAAGAGCTCGGCCCGCTGCGCTTCGCTGCCGCCAAGCCGGATGAGGCCGCCGCTCAGAATGACGGTCGCGAGATACGGCTCCAGCGTGAGGCCGCGGCCGAACGCCTCCATGACGACCATCGTCTCGATCGGGCCGCCGCCGGCGCCGCCGTAGCGCTCGTCGAACGGCAATCCCAGCAGGCCCATCTCGGCGTAGCGGCGCCAGAGGTCGCGGCTGAAGCCGGCCTCCTCCTTCATGTACTTCTTGCGCTGCTCGAAGCCGTAGCGCTCGGCGATCAGGCGCCCGACGCTGTCCTCGAGCATGCGCTGCTCTTCGCTCAGATCGAAGTCCATGCGGCTCTCCCGTGCCTGCCGGCGTTGCCTACAGCCCGAGCAGGCGCTTGGCGATGACGTTGCGCTGGATCTCGTTCGAGCCGCCGTAGATCGAGGCGGCCCGGGTGTAGAAATAGTCCGGCGCGATCATCGGCCCCCATTCCGGGCCGATCGGCTCGTCGGTCGCCGTGCCCCACAGGTGCTCGGGCTGCAGCGCCAAGGCGTCGGGGCCGGCGACTTCCATCAGGATCTCGGTCGCGGCCTGCTGCAGCTCGGAGCCCTTGAGCTTCAGCACCGACGAGGCCGGATCTTGCACTCCGGGCGGGAGCTTGCGAGCGTTGGAGACCACGCGCATCTGTGTGATCTCGAGCGCCTTCAATTGCACCTCGACGTCGGCGACCTTTTCGCGGAAGCGCGCCGTCTCTGCGAGCGGCGTTGCGCCGATCATGATCGTGCGGGCAAGCTCTTTTGCCCGCTGGATGCGGTATTTCGACGCCCCCACGCGGGCGATCCCGGTGCGCTCGTTGCCGAGCAGAAACTTGGCATAGGTCCAGCCCTTGTTCTCCTCGCCCACGCGATTGGCCACCGGCACGCGCACGTCGTCGAAGAACACTTCGTTGAAATGATGCTCGCCGTCGATGGTCGGAATCGGCCGCACCGTGATGCCCGACGTTTTCATGTCGATCAGGAGGTAGGTGATGCCGGCCTGCGGCTTGGCGTTCGGGTCGGTGCGCACGAGGCAGAACATCCAGTCGGCATGATGCGCGCGCGAGGTCCAGATCTTCTGGCCGTTGACGACGTAGTCGTCGCCTTCACGGCGGGCCGACGTGCGCAGCGAGGCGAGATCGGAGCCGGAGCCGGGCTCGGAGAAGCCCTGACAGAACCAGTAGTCCAGATTCGCGACGCGCGGCAGAAAATGCCGCTTCTGCGCATCGGTGCCGAAGGCGATCAGCACGGGCCCGACCATGCTCACGTTGAACGACAGCGGATCGGGCGCGGGCGCGAGCTGCATCTCCTCGCGGAAGACGTAGTTCTTGACCGGTCCCCAGTCCGTTCCGCCCCATTCGGCCGGCCAGTGCGGCACCGCCCAGCCCTTGGCGTTGAGAATCCGCTGCCAGATTACGGTGTCTTCCTTGGACAGGCGCTGGCCCAGCACGGTCTTGCGGCGGATGTCGGCCGGCAGCGCGGTGCGGAAGAACGCGCGCACTTCGTCGCGAAATGCCAGCTCGTCGGGCGTGAAGCGCAGATCCATGGTGTATCCCCTTCTTGGCCGGGCGCTGCCGGTGATCCGACGATTGTACTGGCAGTCGACGGCGATCGCGCGAGCGAAGTCGAGCAGGTGGCGGGAGGGACAGGGGAGCGAAATGCGGAAAGCGGCTTGTCAGCCATTCTCGGAAGCGTCAATAAGGCGCCTGCGTCGCCGCTGCGTGCTAGCAGCGATTCACCAGCACGGCGGCGCCCGTGATGCGCCCGCTGCGCAACCGGTCCAAAGCATCGTTCGCCTGCTCCAGCGCGAACGGTTGCACTTCGGTTCGAACCGGCACCCTGGGCGCCAGCGCGAGAAATTCTTCCGCGTCCTTGCGCGTCAGGTTCGCCACCGAGCGGATGGTGCGCTCCTCCCACAGGATCCGGTACGGAAAGGACGGAATATCGCTCATGTGGATGCCGGCGCACACGACCGTGCCGCCCGGTGCCACCGCGCGCAGGGCCGCCGGAACCAGGGCACCCACCGGCGCGAAGATGATGGCGGCATCGAGAGCGCTCGGCGGCTCTTGCCCGGAGTCGCCGCTCCACGCGGCGCCGAGGCTCGCCGCAAAACGCTGCGCCTGATCGTCGCCGGGCCGCGTGAACGCATAGAGCGTGCGGCCCTGATGGCGCACGACCTGGGCGACGATGTGGGCGGCGGCGCCGAAGCCATAGATGCCGACGACCCGAGCGTCGCCGGCCATCACGAGTGCGCGGTATCCGATCAATCCCGCGCACAGCAGCGGCGCGGCTTCGATATCGCTGTACGCATCGGGCAACGCAAAGCAGAAGCGCGCGTCGGCGCACGCATACTCCGCGTAGCCGCCGTCGATATGGTAGCCGGTGAAACGGGCCGCGCGACAAAGATTCTCGCGCCCCGAGCGGCAGTAGGCGCAGCGCCCGCAGGTGGCACCGAGCCACGGAATGCCGACCCGCTGGCCGATCGCGAACTGCTCGACGCCGGTCCCGGCTGCCGCCACCTCGCCCACGACTTCATGACCAGGCACGATCGGCAGCTTGCCGTCACGCAGCTCGCCGTCGGCCACGTGCAGATCGGTGCGGCAAACCCCGCAGGCGCGCACGCGCACCAGCACCTGGCCCGCCGCCGGATCGGGCACCGGGATATCGGCCAGGGCGAGCGGCTTGCCCGGAACGACGACCTGCATGGCTTTCATGCGGGATCCCGAGCCCTTGCGCTACAGCGCGGCGCGCCGGTCGCCGCTGTGGAAGCCGAGCATCGGCGTGTCCATTCCGCGACCGAAAGCGATCGCCTTGAACAATTCCCCCATCTCCGCCGGGCTAAGGAGCTTCTGCACCCCCGCTGCAGACTTCGTATAGCGCACGGTGTCGTCGACCGGGATGGTCGCCAGCCGGTCGAGGATGCCGCAGTTGATGAGGAAATGCGCCTGGGTGGCATAGCCCAGCACCGTCAGACCGGACTCGTGGGCCGCATCGGCGAGCGCGGAGAAGTCGACGTGCACGCTGATGTCCTGCAAGCCGACCAGCTCGAGCGGATCGTCGTGTGCGTAGTGCCGGTAGTGGCACATGAGCGTGCCCCGGTCACGCTGCGGATGGTAGTACTCGCGCCGCGTGAAGCCGTAGTCGAGCAGCAGTACCGCGCCGTGTTCGAGCACATCGCCGAGACTGCGGACTAGCCCGCGCGCCGCCAGGTGCAATTCGGTCGTGTAGCCCTCCGGCAGCTGCAGCGCTTGCGCGGCGTGCAGCAACTCGCCTCTGGCGGGGCGGCTGGTCCAGGTCAGCTCGTCGCTATCGGGGGCCTTGCGCGTCACACCCAGCTCGAGCAGCGCTTCGTTGCGGCACGCGACCAGCGCGGCCGGCATGGCATCCAGCACTTCGTTACCGAGCACCACGCCGCGGATACGCCGCGGCAGGCGTTCGAGCCAATGCACGCGATCCAGCAAGTGGGGTACGGTTGCCCGCAGCGTCGTGCGCTGCCGCTCGGCGAGCGCGGCCGAGATCTCCAGGATGGCGTAGCGGCGAGGCAGTCGATCGCGCCGTTCGAGCTCGCACAGGATATCGGCCGCGAGGATCCCGCTGCCGGCGCCGAGCTCGACGATGTCCTCGCATCCGGCCGCGATCAGCTCGGCAAGCTGGGCCGCGAGCGCAGCGCCGAAGAACGCGGCGGTTTCGGGCGCGGTGACGAAATCGCCCGCCGCTCCGAGCTTGGGCGTGGCGCTGGCGTAGTAGCCCAGGCCCGGGGCGTACAGTGCGAGCTCCATGAAGCGTGCGAACGGCAGGAAGCCGTCGCGCTCGATTTCGTCCAGCACGCGCGCGCGCAAGGCGCGGCTGCGTGCAACGTCCGCCGCTTCGGGCTGTGGCAGATGGCGCAAGGGCAGGCGCAGGGCGCTCATCGGGTTCGGGGTAGAATCGATGCCATCATGCGAGGGACACGCCATGCAAACGACATGCGCGCGTTGGCAGGCAGAACCGTGCTCGTCACGGGTGGCGCCCGTCGCGTAGGCGCGGCGATTTGCCGGCGTCTGCACCGGGCCGGCGCAAACGTCGTAATTCATTATCGCACGTCGCGTTCGGACGCTACCCGCCTACAACGCCGGCTGGAAGCCGAGCGGCCAGGCTCGGTGGCGTGCGTTTGCGCCGACCTGCTCGACTTCGATGCGCTCGAGGCCATCGTGTCGAGCGCAATCGCGCGCTTCGGCCGGCTCGATGCACTGGTCAACAACGCCTCCAGCTTCTATCCCACGCCGCTTGCGCATATCAGGCTGCAGGAGTGGAACGACCTGGTCGGTACCAATCTGCAGGCGCCGCTGTTTCTCGTCCGTGCTGCCTGCGCCGAGCTGACTCGCCGCCGCGGCGCGATCGTCAACATCGCGGACGTGCACGCCGAGCGTCCGCTCGCAGGTCATCTGGTGTACAGCGTCGCGAAGGCGGGTCTGGTGGCGCTGACCCGGGCGCTGGCCCTGGAGCTCGCGCCGCACGTGCGGGTGAACGCGGTCGCACCGGGCGCGATCGCCTGGCCGGAAAAGGGAGTACTGGCCGTGCCGAAGCTGCAACGGGACATCCTGCGTCGCACTCCGATGGGCAGGATCGGGTCACCCGAGGATATCGCGGCCGCGGTGCACTACCTCGTCGCCGAGGCGCCTTTCGTGACCGGGCACGTCCTCGCGGTCGATGGCGGACGCAGCCTCGTCCTGTAGCGGCCGGTAACGCCGCCAGCAAGGGCTTATCAGCGGCGGCAACGCCGCTCCTTCGGCCTCGTTCCTGGCTTCGAGTCGAGGCAGCGCCCGTTCGCTTTAATGGGATTGTCAAATTTACTTTGACATGTTAATTTCGCCCAGTCTCTTCGTGGGAACCCCGCAATGAACTGTGCCGGCCGTCTGGTCGCGCTTTTCGGCAGCCAGGCCGAACTGGCGCGGCGCCTGAGCGTTGATCGCGCCGTGGTCAGCAACTGGATCAAGGTCGGCTACGTGCCGGCGCGCTGGGCCATGGAGGTCGAGCAGCTCACCGCCGGAGAGATCAGCGCGGTGGAGATTCTGAACGAGGCGACCGCGCGCAAACCGCTCAAGTTGAAATCGCGGCCCGACGGCGAGAGCCTGTTCGGTTCGCCTCTACAAGGGAACGAAACCATGAACAGCTACGCCCCCTCCAAGCGCATCCATTCCTTCCATCCACCGCAGCGCACGCTCATGGGGCCTGGCCCCACCGAAATCCATCCGCGGGTCCTCACCACCATGAGCCAGCCCGCGATCGGTTATCTCGATCCGATCTTCGTCGAGATGATGGAAGAGCTGAAGACGCTGCTGCGCTACGTGTACCAGACGAAGAATGCGCTCACCTTTCCGATTTCCGGGCCCGGCTCGGTCGGCATGGAGTTTTGCTTCGTCAACATGGTTGCGCCCGGGGACAAGGTGGTCGTGTGCCGCAACGGCGTCTTCGGCGGGCGCATGATGGAGAACGTCGAGCGCTGCGGCGGCGTGCCGATCGTCATCGACGAGACCTGGGGCGATGCGGTGGATCCGCAGAAGCTCGAAGATACGCTGAAGAGCAACCGCGATGTGCGCGTAGTGGCCTTCGTGCACGCCGAAACCTCGACCGGTTGCCAGTCCGACGTCAAGGTGCTGACCGAGATTGCGCACCGCTACGGCGCGCTGGTCATCGTCGATGCCGTGACCTCGCTCGGCGGTACGCCGGTGTTGGTCGACGAATGGGGCGTGGACGCGATCTATTCCGCCAGCCAGAAGTGCCTGTCGTGCACGCCGGGGTTGTCGCCGGTGTCGTTTTCCGAGCGGGTGGTCGACTACGTCAAGGCGCGCAAGGACAAGATCAAGAGCTGGTTCATGGACATGAACCTGCTGCTCGGCTACTGGGGCGCAAGCCAGCGCACCTACCATCACACCGCGCCGACCAATTCTCTATTCGCGCTGCACGAGGCGCTGCTGCTCATCCGCGAGGAAGGGCTGGAGAACTGCTGGGCACGCCATCATCGCCACCACCTGGCACTCAAGGCGGGGCTCGAGTCGCTCGGCCTGCGTTACCTCGTCAAGGAGCAATACCAGCTGCCGCAGATGAACGCGGTGTTTTGTCCCGAAGGCGCGGACGAGGCCGAGGTGCGGCGCAGGCTCCTGAACGAATTCGGGCTCGAGATCGGCGCCGGCCTGGGCCCCTTGGCGGGCAAGATCTGGCGCTTCGGCATGATGGGATACTCCTGCCGTGCTGACAACGTCATGCTGTGCCTTGCGGCGCTCGGGTCGACGCTTTCCGATCTTGGCGTGGCGGTTCATGTCGGCGATGCCGAGGCGGCTGCGCACGCCGCCTATGCCTCTCAGCACGCGCGCGCAGCGCAAGCCAAGAAAAAGGGACAGCAGCGCGCCGCCTAGGTGTCGTCACGCGACGACGTGGTGCTCGCCGCCGCACGCTGCGGGTCGGCGAATCGCCGACATATTTGCTTTCGCGGCCGAGACCCCCGGTACAATCCACCGATTTTCCCGGTGTCCCGTCCGCATGGCCGCCGACCTCCAGCGCGAGAACGAGGAGCTTCGACGCCGACTGGCCAAGCTCATGGAGCGCGCCCGTTACAACGAGCGCGTGCTCGCCCGCTTCCAGAAAGTCGAGCTGCGCCTGATCGGAATCGTCAGCTTCAAGGAGCTGATCGAGGCGATTCTGGAAGACTACCGCGACGCGTTCGAGCTCGACGTCGTGACGCTGTCGCTGATCGATGCCGACTACGATCTGCGCCGCACGTTGATGGATGCGGAAGCCGCGGCTGAAGGCTTCCCCGGTCTGATCATGTTCGACCGCGACGTATATCTGTCTTCGCTCTTCGGCGCGAACAACCAACCCGTGCTGGGCCCGTTCGATCCGGCCCGCCAGCGCGTGCTTTTCCCCGAGGCGAGCCCGGTACCCGCGAGCGTGGCGATCCTGCCGCTCATGCGCTGGGGACAGCTGGTGGGAAGCCTCAACCTGGGCAGCTTTCGTTCCGACCGGTTCACGGCGGGCATGGCGACCCACTTCATCGAGTGGCTTGCCGCGGTGGCCTCGGTATGCCTGGAGAATGTGGCCAACAACGAGCGGCTGAAGCACATCGGCTTGACCGACGCGCTCACCGGAGTGCACAACCGGCGCTATTTCGAGCAGCGGCTGCG
>JBOIEI010000381.1:0-2764 GCA_050741055.1 Burkholderiales bacterium
GGTCGCCTATGCGATCGGTGTCGCCAGGCCAGTGAGCCTCATGGTGGATACGTTCGGCACCGGCAAAATTGCCGACGACAAGATCGCCAAGCTGGTCGAGAAGCACTTCGACCTGCGCCCCAAAGGCATCATCGTGGCCCTCGACATGCTGCGCCCCATCTACGCCAAGACGGCTGCCTATGGGCATTTCGGCCGCGACGAGCCGGAGTTCACCTGGGAGATGACCGACAAGGCCGAGGCCCTCACGCTGGATGCCGGCATCAAGAGCTGAGGCCGCAGCAATCTTCCTTTTCCGCAACGCCTGAGGGGCGCTGCGACCGCGCGACGGAGCCTTCCGTACGCACGGCCAGGCTCGGTCGTTTCGGTCTAGCGTCAACCGCGCCCATTCATCGGTATTGAATGGAGACTGCCTTATGAACACCCCCAATTCCGCCGCCAAGCAGCCCGACTACGTCGTCAAGGACATCGGCCTTGCCGACTGGGGCCGCAAGGAGATCGCCATCGCGGAGACCGAAATGCCCGGTCTCATGTCGATCGTCGAGGACTATGCCGCCCGCCAGCCGCTCAAGGGCGCGCGCATCACCGGATCGTTGCATATGACGATCCAGACCGCGGTCCTGATCGAGACTCTGGTCAAGCTCGGAGCGCAGGTGCGCTGGGCGTCGTGCAACATCTTCTCCACCCAGGACCATGCCGCAGCGGCGATCGCCGCCGCCGGCATTCCGGTGTTTGCCTACAAGGGCGAATCGCTCGAGGAGTATTGGGAGTACACCCATCGCATCCTGGATTGGCCCGGCGGCAACGGGCCCAACATGATCCTCGACGACGGCGGCGACGCGACGCTCCTGGTTACGCTCGGCGCACGGGCGGAGAAGGATTCGAGCCTCATCGCGCAGCCGACCAACGAGGAGGAGGAAATTCTTTATGCGGCCATCCGCGACCGGCTCGCCGCGCAGCCCGGCTGGTATTCGCGCATCCAGGCGAACATCCGCGGCGTCACCGAAGAGACGACCACCGGCGTGCATCGTCTTTACCTGATGGAGAAGGACGGGCGCCTGCCGTTTCCGGCCATCAACGTGAACGATTCGGTCACCAAGTCCAAATTCGACAACCTGTACGGCTGCCGCGAATCGCTGGTCGACGGCATCAAGCGCGCGACCGACGTGATGATCGCGGGCAAGATCGCGATGATCGCGGGCTACGGCGACGTGGGCAAAGGCTGCGTGCAGGCGCTCAAGGGGCTCGGCGCCACGGTGTGGGTGAGCGAGATAGACCCGATCTGCGCCCTGCAGGCGGCGATGGAAGGTTATCGCGTCGTGACCATGGACTATGCCTGCGACAAGGCCGACCTCTTCGTCACCTCGACCGGCAACGTACATGTGATCGACCACAGCCACATGAAGCGCATGAAGCACAACGCCATCGTGTGCAACATCGGCCACTTCGATTCCGAGATCGACATCGCCAGCCTGCGCCAATACAAGTGGGAGAACATCAAGCCGCAGGTCGATCATGTCATCAAGCCGGACGGCAAGCGCATCATCGTACTGGCCGAGGGGCGGCTGGTAAACCTGGGCTGCGCCACCGGACATCCGAGCTTCGTCATGTCGAGCTCGTTCAGCAACCAGGTGCTGGCGCAGATCGAGCTCTTCACCGACCGCGACAAGTACCAGAACAAGGTGTACGTGCTGCCGAAGAGGCTCGACGAGCACGTCGCCCGGCTGCACCTGCGCAAGCTGGGTGCGGAGCTCACGCAGCTCAACGAGGCGCAGTGCCGCTATATCGGAGTCGATGTCGGCGGGCCCTATAAGCCCGATCATTATCGGTACTGAGTACCGAGTGAAACGTGAACTTTTCACTCCGGTAAGCTCCGTCCAATGACTTCCACCCGAACGTACAGCTTCGAGTTCTTCCCGCCCAACACCCAAGAGGGACGCGAGAAGCTGCGCATGACCACGCGCCAGCTGGCTCAGCTCGGCCCGGAGTTCTTTTCGGTGACCTACGGCGCGGGCGGGTCCACGCGCGACCGCACGCTCGAAACGGTGCTCGATATCCAGGCGAGCGGCCACGCGGCCGCACCGCACGTCTCCTGCATCGCATCGACCCGGGACAGCATCCGCGAGACGCTCACGGGCTATCGGGATAGCGGCATACGCCACCTGGTCGCGTTGCGCGGCGACCTGCCCTCGGGACTCGCCACCGCAGGCGAGTTCCGCTACGCCTACGAGCTGGTCGAGTTCATCCGGCACGAATTCGGCCAGCAGTTCCTCATCGAGGTTGCAGCCTATCCCGAGTACCATCCGCAGGCGCGCAACGCCTTGGAGGATCTGCGCAACTTCAAGCGCAAGATCGACGCCGGCGCCGATTCCGCGATCACGCAGTACTTCTTCAACCCCGACTGCTACTTCCACTTCGTCGACGAGTGCGAGGCGATGGGAATCGACATCCCGATCGTTCCGGGCATCATGCCGATCAACCGCTTCTCGCAGCTCGCGCGCTTCTCCGATGCCTGCGGCGCCGAGATTCCGCGCTGGATCCGCAACAAGCTGGAGGCGTACGGCGACGATGTCGACGCCGTGCGTGCGTTTGGCCTGGACGTGGTGACGGCGCTATGCGACCGGCTGCTCGAGCAAGGGGCCCCGGGGCTTCATTTCTACACACTCAACCAGGCGGGCGCGACGACGACGATCTGGCAACGGCTCGGCTTGTAGCGCTGTACGCCGCCGCGACGCGGTTGCGGCCGCTGCGCTTGGCGGTATACAGC
>JBOIEI010000382.1:0-11321 GCA_050741055.1 Burkholderiales bacterium
GTTCTCGCCCAAACGCTTCGAGGGTCGCATGCCTGACTATCCGACCCTCGCCGCCGTTGATTTGGGCTCGAACAGTTTTGCCTTCGACGTAACATGGGCCGTGACCTCGCCATGTTAGTCTGCACCGAAGCTGTTCTCCCCGAGGTCTAGCTCGCTATGCCGGATTACCCGACGCTCGCTGCGGTCGACCTCGGGTCGAACAGCTTTCACCTGCAGGTCGGGCGCGTGGTCGGCGAGCAGATTTATCCGCTCGATGCGCTGCGCGAGCCGGTGCGCCTCGGCGCCGGATTGCGCGAAGACAAGCGCCTGGACGAGGCGGTCCAGGAGCGTTCCCTCGAATGCCTGACACGCTTCGGCGAGCGGCTGCGCGGACTGCCGCGCGGCGCGGTGCGCGCGGTTGGAACCAACGCGTTGCGAGTCGCCAAGAACGCCTCCGCCTTCCTCGAGCGCGCGCAGCAGGCGCTGGGGGTGCCGATCGAGGTCATCGCCGGCCGCGAAGAGGCGCGCCTGATCTACCTCGGGGTCGCGCACAGCCTGCCCATGAGCGACGAGCGGCGGCTGGTGTTCGATATCGGCGGCGGCTCGACCGAGTTCATCATCGGCCGGCGCCTGAAGCCGCTCAAGCTCGACAGCCTTTACATGGGCTCCGTGAGCTGGACACTGCGCCACTTCCCCGACGGGCAGCTCACGCGCCAGGCGCTGAAGCAGGCCGAGATCGCGGCGCGCGCCGAGCTGCAGACGATGGCCCGAGATTTCGCACATCGGAACTGGCAGCAGGCGGTGGCTTCCTCGGGAACGGCGCGCGCGCTGGCGGAGGTCCTGCAGGCGCAGGCGCTCGGCGACGGATCCATCACCGCCGAAGGCATGAAGGAGCTGCGCGCCCGGCTACTCAAGGCGGGCCGCTTCGATCGCATGCTGCCCGATGGCGTGCGCCCCGACCGCGCCGAGGTCTTGCCGGGCGGCTTTGCCATCATGAGCGCGATCGTCGATTCGCTCGACGTCGATCGAATCGAGATCAGCAACGGCGCGCTGCGCCAGGGGATCCTGTGGGATCTGCTGGGGCGCGTTCATCATCACGACATGCGCGACGTGACGGTCGCACAGTTCATGCAGCGCCATCATGTCGACAGGGCCCAGGCGAAACGCGTGGGAGCGCTCGCCGCACGCTTGCTGCAGCAAGTCGTCGACGACGAATCGCGCGAAGATTTCTTGCGCTTCGTCGCGTGGGCCGCAAAGCTGCACGAGATCGGCATTTCGGTGGCATACAACGGCTATCACAAGCACTCGGCCTACATCCTGCGCAATGCCGACATGCCGGGCTTCTCGCGCTCGGAGCAGGAGCGGCTGGCGTTGCTCGTGCTCGCGCACCGCGGCCAGCTGCGCCGGGCGGAGACGCTTGCGACCGCCGATGCGGATTGGCCGCTGGTCGCGATCTTGCGGCTGGCGGCGCTGTTCTACCGCAGCCGCAGCGAGCTCGACTTGCCGGCGCTCGCATTCAAGGGCCGAGGCGGGCGCTTCAGCCTCGGTGTTCCGGCCGACTGGCTTGCCGACAATCCGCTCACCGAAACGGCGCTGCGCCAAGAGATCAAGCAGTGGCGCGGCTCGGGCGGCGAGCTGGAGATCCGCCTGACCGATTCGCAGAACGGTAGCAGCATGCTGTTGAGCGCGGCCTGAAACGAGCGACGCAAACGCTTGATCCGGTATTCCACCGGCCCGGCGTCCCTGTCGCGCAGGCGAAAACAACGCGCCGGATCGTCACACGAGCTCGGGTGCTAGCACCGCGCGCAAAACGGTGTGCCGCTCGTCGCGCACGAACCACCAGATCGATCCCTTGCGCACGCTCCATTCGGACGCCGTACCGGTAAGCAAGCGTGCGGCGGTCATGCCCAGGGTGGGCTGGTGGCCGACCACCACGACCGCATGCGGGGCGTCGGGCCAGCGCGCAGCTTCCAGAATCGAATCCGGCGTGGCCGCCAGCCCGACCTCGGTGCGTGTGGCGATGCGGGTGCCGAGCGCCGCCGCCGTCTGCTGGGCTCGCAGCGCCGGGCTCGCCAGGACGATGTACTTGGCGGGCAGATGCTGCCCGAGCCAGCGCGCCATGCGTTCAGCCTGCCGGTGCCCCTTGGCCGTGAGCGCCCTCTTTTCGTCCGGATAGCCGTCCTCGGCGTCGGCATGGCGCCACAGGATCAGATCCATTTCGCTCTACCTTTCCGTCCGCGCCAGGCGCAGTGACACTCGATGCGCGCCAGGCACGCAGTGCCGACGCTCAGGTCACCCGGCTCGCGAGCCGCTCGAGTAGTGCGCGCTGCGCCGACACGGCATGTCCGCTGCGCGGCACGCGGCGCTTGTAGCGCCCGTTCGCGTCCATTTCCCAGGCCTCGGTGTTGTCCGCCAGGTAGGGCTCGAGCCCCTCCTCGATCACCCGCTTCTTGAGTCGCTTGTCCAGCACCGGAAAGCATACTTCGATGCGGCGGAAGAAGTTGCGGTCCATCCAGTCGGCGCTGGAAAGATACACCTCGTGCGCGCCGTTGTTGTAGAAATAGAACACGCGCGTGTGCTCGAGGAAGCGCCCGATCACCGCGCGTACCCTGATGTTCTCCGAAAGCCTCGCCACGCCGGGCCGCAGCGCGCACATGCCGCGCACGATCAGATCGATCTTCACGCCTGCCTGCGCTGCTTCGTACAGCGCGTCGATCACTTCGGGCTCGAGCAGCGAGTTCATCTTGGCGATGATGCGGGCACGCTTGCCGCGCCGTGCCTGTGCGGCCTCGCGTCCGATCGCGGCCAGCATGCGCTCATGCAGCGTGAACGGCGACTGCCACAAGTGCTTCAGTTTGCTCGCCCGCCCCAGCCCGGTCAGCTGCATGAATACGTCGTTCACCTCGGCGCAGATCTCCTCGTTGCAGGTGAAGAGCCCGAAATCGGTGTACGTGCGCGTGGTTCGCGGATGATAGTTGCCGGTGGAAAGATGAACGTAGCGGCGCAGCCGGTTTTCCTCGCGCCGAACCACGAGCGCCATCTTGGCGTGCGTCTTGTGCCCCACCACCCCGTAGACCACATGCGCACCCGCCTCTTCCAGCCGCTCGGCCCAATTTATGTTCGCCTCCTCGTCGAAGCGCGCGAGCAATTCGACGACTACGGTCACGACTTTGCCGGCCTGGGCCGCGGCGATCAGCGTCTCCATCAATTCGGATTCGGGCCCGGTGCGATAGATCGTCATCTTGATCGCGACCACCTGTGGGTCGTGCACGGCCTGCTCGATGAAATTCACCACCGGGCCGAACGACTGATAGGGATGATGCAGCAGGATATCGCCGCGGCGCATGGTGTCGAAAATCGCCGGGCGGCGCACGAGCGCGTTCGGGATGCCGGGCGTGAACGGCGGATACTTCAGGTCCGGCCGATCGACGCGGTCGAGCACTTCGGCCAGCCGCACGAGGTTCACCGGTCCATTCACCTGGTAGAGGTCGCGCGGCGTGAGATTGAACTGCTGCAGCAGCAGGTCGGTCACGTGGGTCGGGCAGATGTCCGAGACCTCCAGCCGTACCCCGTCGCCGAAATTGCGCTGCGAAAGCTCGCCTTGCAGCGCCATGCGCAGGCTGCTCACGCCCTGCAGCTCTTCCTCGTCCAGGAACAGATCGCTGTTGCGCGTGACCTGGAACTGATAGCAGCCGCGCACCACCATCCCGGCGAACAGCTCGCCCACGTGCGCATGCAGGATCGAGGACAGGAACACGAATCCGTATTCGCAGCCGGCAACCTTGCGCGGCAGATTGATGACCCGCGGCAGCACCCGTGGCGCCTGCACGATCGCGTAGCCGCCGCGCCGGCCGAATGCGTCCTTGCCCTCCAGCTCCACCACGAAGTTGAGGCTCTTGTTGAGCAGGCGCGGAAACGGATGGGCGGGATCGAGCCCGAGCGGTGTAAGAAGGGGCATCACCTCGCGGAAGAAGTACGCCTTTACCCAGGCCTTCTGCGCGTCGTTCCACTTGCTGCGGCGAAGGAACCGGATCTCTTCGGCCGCCATCGCGGGGAACAGCTCCTGATTGAGCAGCCGGTACATGCGATCGGCCAGCGCATGCGCCTCGGCCGAGATCTGGCGGAATAGCGGCTCGGGCGCGAGGCCGTCCGGCCCCAAATGATCGGAGCCCGTCGCGATCTGCGCCTTGAGCCCCGCCACGCGGACCTCGAAGAACTCGTCCAGGTTGCTGTCGACGATGCAAAGAAACCGCAACCGCTCGAGCAATGGCGTGCGGCGATCCTCGGCGTAGGCCAGCACACGGCGGTTGAACTCGAGCAGGCTAAGCTCCCGGTTCAGGAACCGGTCAGCGGAGAGTCGTGATTTGGCGCTGACCGCCCTGGCCGCCCTGCCGGATTTCTTCTTCCCCAGCCGCGGTCGAACGGCGCCGCGCGAGGGCTTGCGCTTGCTCCGGGTCGGGGACGACATGGGTGCGGACGCGGGTGGAGGGCTCGTTGCAGGGCTCGGCGCGGCGTGGGCAGACGGCTTGGCGGCGCCGGCTCCGTCCGAAACGACCGCCGCGGCTAAGTCTTCGGCGGCACGTAGCCGGCCGCGACGTCCGCGCCGCTGCCGAAGAAGTGCCGCTCCATCTGCTCCGCCAGGTACTTGCGCGCCTTCGGATCGGCCAGGTTCAGCCGGTTCTCGTTGACCAACATCGTTTGCTGCCGGATCCATTGAGCCCAGGCTTCCTTGGAGACGTTCTCGTAAATCCGCTTGCCCAGCTCGCCAGGGTATGGCGGAAAGTCGAGACCCTCGGCTTCGCGACCCAGCTTGACGCAGGTGACCATTCTTGCCATGGCATCATCCCGTCTATAGAAGTCTTATGTTACGAAATCGTGACACCTTATCGAGCTTCCTTGTGAAGAATGGCCGACCCGCTCGGCCCGGAAGAATGGCCGACACACTCGGCCCGGAAGAATGGCCGACACGGTCGGCCGTTGCTCCTCTTCCTCTCCCCGCAGAGCGCTTTCGAGCGCACCGTGGTTCGTCAACCGCTCGCCGAACGCGCAGCAAGCGCCTTGGCCAGGATCTTGGAGCGGCGCTGCCAGTTGTACATCGCCTGCTTCGCGGCCGGCAGCGCGTCCACGCCGGCCTCGCTGAAGCCGTGCTCGATGAACCAGTGCGCAGTGCGCGTCGTCAACACGAAAAGCCGCTCGATCCCGTCCGCGCACGCCTTCGCTTCGATCATTTCGAGCAGGCTCGCGCCGTGGCCCGCATCGCGATAATCCGGATGCACCGCAAGGCACGCGAGCTCTCCCGCCTTGGCGGGGGGATAAGGATACAGGGCGGCGCAGCCGACGATCATGCCGTCGTGTTCGATCACGCTGAAGCGGTCGATTTCCATCTCCAGCAATTCGCGTCCCCGCTTCACCAGCGATCCTTCCGCCTCCAGGGGCGCGATCAGGGCGAGCACCGCCCCGACGTCCTCGATCGTGGCGGAGCGCAGGTGATCGAGCGAGTGCCGCACGACCATCGTGCCGACCCCATCGCGCGTGAACAATTCCAGCAGCAGCGCGCCGTCGAGATGCCGGCTGATGAGATGGACCCGGTTGACGCCGCCGCGGCACGCTTCCAGCGCGTGCGGCAGAAACAGGTGAATATCCTCGGCGACTTTGCTGTCGCGGCGCAGCAGCCGTTCGCCCTCGGCCACCGGCAGCTCGCGAATGAGTCCGCCCCGCACCCGCTCGACCCCGAGAGTATCGACCAGGAACAGCAGCTTGTCCGCCTTCAGGGCAATCGCCGCGCGCGCCGCCACGTTCTCGACCGTGATGTTGAACATCTCGCCGGTCGGCGAGTAGCCCAGCGGGGGCAGCAGCACGATGGCGCCGGTGTCGAGCGCGGCGCGAATGCCGATCGCATCGACCTTGCGCACCTCGCCCGTGTGCAGCATGTCGACGCCGTCGATCACGCCGAGCGGCTTGGCGGTGACGAAGTTGCCGCTCGCCACACGGATGTCGGCCCCCGCCATGGGCGAATTGGGCAGCCCCGTCGAAAGCGAGGCTTCGATGTCCGCGCGCACCGAGCCGACCGCCTCCTTGACGCACTTGAGCGCAGCCGCATCGGTCACGCGCACACCGTTGCGGTAGCGGGTGCGATGCTTTCGCTCCTTGAGCAGCGCGTCGATCTGGCTCCTGGTGCCGAAAGCGAGCACGATGCGCACGCCCAGGGCGGCGAGCAGATTCAGATCGTGGCTCAACGCGACGAAGCGGCCGTCGGCGATGACTTCGCCGCCGCAGGCGATCACAAAGGTACGGCCGCGAAACGCATGGATGTAGGGCGCTGCCGAGCGGAACCATTCGACGAAGATCGCATTCGACGGCGCCAGGGGCGCATTCGACGGCGCCAGGGGCGCATTCGACGGCGCCAGGGGCGCATTCGACGGCGAAGCCAGGGCAGACGCGTCCAGACACACCTCCGGTAAAGGACGGCACGAGGGCGTGGCTATCGGCTTGCGCCGAGGAACGCAGCCGCGACGCCTCTTCCCCACCCCCGAGCTGCTCCCAGGCGAAGGCGTCGCAAATCCGCCGCGCGTACGGTTTCGAGCAGGCGTGATGATATGCGACTCGACCCGGTACAGGAAACACGGCCTCCGGCATCCGCGACGGATTACAATCCCACCGGCAGGTATCCGCGCCACCCACGTGCGTCGACGCGTCATGCGTGCAAGCTGCGGCCTTCAATGAACTTTCGCAAAGTGGATGACGTCCACGAGGCGCTGTATGCTCCCCCTTCCCTCATGCGCCTGCCCTATCCGCGGTCCTTTCTCGGCCTTCTGATCGCGGGCGTCGTCCTGGTGGCGGCGCCGCTGCTGATCGGGCTGGCGACGAGCGCGCATTACACCGACCGGCTGGCAGTGACGGGCCAGAGCGCACTCAATCGTGCCGTACAGACCACGCAGGCCAGCCGTCGCATCGCCGCTCTGTTGCGTGACCTTGAACGCGCCGCGCGCCAATCGGTCATCCTGGGGGAAGGGTCGCTGCCGGAGCATTACCCGCGGCTGCGCCGGCAATTGAGCGCCACGGCGGAACGATTACTGGATCTGCCGTTCGACCCCGAGCAGCGCGCGAAGCTCGACCGGGTGCTCGATATCGAACAGGCGATCTACCTCAGCCTGTCGCAGCCGGGCAAGCCCGACGGGAGCGGCGCCGAGCTCGGCCCCGTGGTCGCGCGTTTCGCCCAGGCAAACCGGCTGGCCGAAGACATCATCGAACGCAGCGACGCACTGATCGAGCGCGAGAGCGCGAACATGACGGCGATCGCCCAGCGCGCGCAGCGGGCGATGTTCTGGCTGTCCGCGGTCGCGATACCGCTCGCGATCGCGAGGATCTGGGGTTTTTCCATCATGCTGGCGCGACCGGTGCGCGAGCTCGACCAAGCGATCGGCGCCATCGGCTCGGGCAAGCTGTCCGCGCCGGTGGAGGTCAACGGGCCGCGCGCCCTGGAGGAGCTCGGACGCCGGCTGGAATGGCTGCGGCTCGAGCTGCTCGACCTCGAGCAGCAGAAGAACCGCTTCCTGCGTCAGGTGGCCCATGCGCTCAAGACGCCGCTTGCCGCCGTGCGCGAAAGCACCGATCTCCTGGCCGAACGCAGCGGCCGCGACCGCACCGAAACCGAGCGCGAGCTGATGGCGATCCTGCGCCGCAACGGGCTCGAATTGCAGCGCCGGATCGAGGATCTGCTCCAGCTCGGCGAAGCCGATTTCAGGCGCCTGACGCTCAACATCGACCGGATCGAGCTCGACGCATTGTTTTCCGAGGTGCGCCAAAGCCACCAGCTCGCCGCGCGCGCGAAGCGGTTGCGTATCGAGATGGACGTGGCACCGGATGCGGACTACCTCAGCGCGGATCCCGACAAGCTGCGCGTCATCGTCGATAATCTGCTCTCCAATGCGATCAAGCATGCGCCTGCGGCAACCGCCATCGAGCTGTTCGCGCGCCGCGAACACGAAGCGATCACCATCGGAATTCGCGACCAAGGCCACGGCATTCCGCCGCAGGACCGCGAGCGGGTGTTCGATCCCTACTACCAGGGCGAGGCGGCGGCGAGCGGCGCCATCAAGGGCAGCGGCGTGGGCCTGTCGATCGTGCGTGAGTACGCGCTCGCTCATGGCGGCAAGGCCATGGTGACGGACGACGAGCGCGGCGGTGCGCAAGTGTGCGTGATTTTGCCGCTGCTGCCGCGCGCGGTGAACGAATGAAGGTGTATCCTTACCTGCGAACGCTGGTCGCGAGCCTGCTGCTCGCAGCGTGCACCACAGTCGGCGTCGAGAAACCGCCTCCAGTCATCGCTCCGCAACCGGCTCCCCCGGTAGCGGAGCCGGCTCCGCCCGTCGAGGTCGCGCCGACGCCGCCACCGGTTGCCATCCCGGAAGCGCCGGCTGCCCTGCGGGCGCTGCGCTTTTATGCGGCTTTGAAGGAACGCCCGGCGCGCGAACAGCGACAGGAGCAAGAGCGCTTGCGCAAATCGTTCGCCGCCTCGCACTCGGATTACGACCGTATCCGCCTCGCGCTGGCGTTCAGCATGCCGGATTCCTCGGCTGCCGAGGAATCCCAGGCCCTGGAGTTGCTGGAGCCATTGGTTCGGAATCTGCGTAGCGACTATCACGAGCTCGCTGCGCTCGTCTCGGCGTTGCTCGCAGAACAACGCCGACGCGGCGAGCAGGCGGCGGCATTGCAAAGAAAACTGGAGCGCATCAAGGCGCTGGAGAAAGAAATGCAGGAGCGTTCAACCGCACGGGAGTTGCGTTCGCGATGAGCATTCAGCCCGGCGTCCTGGTGGTCGACGACGACCCCGATCTGTTGCGGCTTCTCACCATCCGCCTGGAAGGCGCCGGCTACCGCGTGAGCGCCGCGCCGAGCGGCGAACGTGCCCTGGCGCAAATGGCCGTCGATCGACCGGCGTTGGTCATCACCGATCTGCGCATGGGCGGCATGGACGGGCTCGCGCTATTCGACGCGGTGCGTACGGCGTATCCAACGCTGCCGGTTATCATCCTGACCGCGCATGGCACGATCCCCGACGCGGTCGCGGCAACGCGACGCGGCGTGTTCGGTTATCTCACCAAGCCGGTGGATCCGCTGAACCTGCTGTCCGAAGTGCAGCGTGCGCTCACGCTCGGATCGGCCAGTTACACGCCGTCGCCGGACGAATCCACCTGGCTCAACGGCATCGTCACGCGCAGCTCGCGCATGCAGGAGCTCATCGCCAAGGCGCGGCTCATTGCGCCCACCGAGGCCAGCGTGCTCATCCTGGGGGAGAGTGGATCAGGGAAGGAATTACTCGCGCGCGCAATCCACGAGGCGAGCCCACGCGCCGCACAGCCTTTCGTTGCCATCAATTGCGCGGCGATCCCCGCAGAGCTGCTCGAGTCGGAGCTGTTCGGTCACATGAGAGGCTCCTTCAGCGGCGCAACCCGTGATCACCCCGGGCTGTTCGCGTCCGCCGAGGGTGGAACGATCCTGCTGGACGAAATCGGCGACATGCCGCTCGCGCTGCAGGCGAAGCTGCTGCGGGTGCTGCAGGAGCGTCATGTGCGCCCGGTCGGCTCCACCAGCGCGCGCGAGATCGACGTGCGGCTCATCTCCGCCAGTCATCGCAACATCGAGGCCGCGGTTGCGGAGGGCTCGTTTCGCGACGATCTGTACTATCGGTTGAACGTCGTGACGCTGCGTTTGCCCTCGCTCGCCGAGCGCCGCGACGATATTCCGCTGCTCGCCATGCACTTCCTGCGCGAGTTGGCCGCGCGCTACGAGCGCCAGGTCAACGGCGTCTCACCCGAGGCGATGGCGTTGCTGGTCGCCGCGGACTGGCCCGGCAACGTCCGCCAGCTGCGCAATGTCGTCGAGCAGGCGGTGGCGCTCGCGACTTCGGCCGTGGTTCCGGAAAGTGCGGTGCAGGATGCGATCAAGCATCAGAGCCGCCAGTTCACTTCACTGGAGGAGGCGCGCCGACGCTTCGAGCACGACTACCTGGTGCAGCTGCTCAAGATCACTTCGGGTAACGTGACGCAGGCAGCCCGGCTTGCGCGGCGCAATCGAACCGAGTTCTACAAGCTGCTCCAGCGCCACAAGCTCGAACCTTCCGCGTTCAAAGCGTTGGTTCGCTGATAACGCCCCTGATTCGCCGATGGGGCGCCCGGACGTTTGCCCGCGCGCCGTTCGGCAGGAGCGTCAGTAACGGTGGCGCGGACGCATGTCCTGCAACATCTCGCTGCGCATGCTGTGCAGTACGCTGGCAGCAAACAGTGCCAAGGGCTCGCGTAACTCCACCGGCGCATCCTGGAACGCGTGCTTCAAAGCGCTTTCCACCAGTCGCATCGTGTTCGGATCGGCCAGCCCGGCTACGATGCGCCGCTCCACCGCGTTGCCCAGCGCGTCGACGGGGTCGGGCTGCGCCGCCGCTTCGCGCAGAATGTTGGCCGCGATGCCGATGACCAGCGCGCGCACAAGCGGATCCAGCGCGGGATGTGCAGCGCTTCCCGCGCCGAGGGGCGGATCCAACGCGGGTTGTGCGGCGTTGCCTGCGCCGGGGTGCGGATGAGCAGCCGGCTCGACTCGTTGCGGCGGCCACGCTGCGCCAGGCGCGTTTCCTTCGTGCGCGACGCTCGTACCGGTCATGACCATGGCGACCACCGCCGCATACCAACCGATCCTGCGTACCCATGCATCCATGACAGCCCCTTACGGTTCGATGCGGCAAGAGCGGCGCAACAGTTCACCAACGTCCGGGCCGGTCAAACGGTTTACACCGCTGGCACGGGCTAGAAGTCTCCCCACAACGCCTGCATGGCGGCCAGTGCCGCCATGCCTGCGGTCTCGGTCCTCAGCACGCGCGGGCCGAGACTCACGGCGGCGAATCCCGTGCGTCGCACCAGCGCGAGCTCTTCGTCGGCGAAACCCGATTCGGCCCCGGCCAGCAATACAACCTCGCCCGCCAGCGGCCCGGCCTGCGACAGCCGCAGCGCCGCGCCCGGCTCCAGCACAATGCCGCACAGCATACCGCGGTGTGCGTCGGAAAGCGTGCCCAGCCAGTCGGCCAGGTCCAGCACCGGCTTCACAGCCGGCACCTGGTTGCGGCCGCATTGCTCGCACGCGGCGATCGCGACCCGCTGCCAATGCTGTACGCGCTTGTCCGCGCGCTCGTCACCCAGCCGCACCTTGCCGCGGCGCGCCAGCAAAGGCTGGATCCAGACGACGCCCAGCTCGACGGCCTTCTGCACCGTGAGATCCATCCGCTCGCCCGCAGACACCACCTGGGCGAGGCCAACCCGCAGGGCGGATTCCCGTTCGATGGGCGCGTGCGC
>JBOIEI010000383.1:0-6418 GCA_050741055.1 Burkholderiales bacterium
TCTTCGCCTCGCCCCCGAACTGCTTGCTCAACACCGTCGTGATCGCCGCCGTCAGCGTCGTCTTCCCATGGTCCACGTGACCAATCGTCCCTACATTCACGTGCGGCTTCGTCCGCTCAAACTTCGCTCGTGCCATGGCAGCGCTCCGTCAATCTTCGCAGGCAGAAAAACCTACTTCTTGTTGATGATCGCCTCGGCGACGTTCTTCGGCGCCTCGGCATAGTGTTTGAATTCCATCGAATACGTGGCCCGGCCCTGGGTCGCCGAACGCAGCGCGGTCGAGTAGCCGAACATCTCCGCGAGCGGCACCTCGGCCTTGATCACCATGGTCCCGACCACTTCTTCCTGGCCCTGGATCATGCCGCGGCGCGACGACAGGTCGCCGATCACGTTGCCGACGAAATCGGGCGGCGTCTCGACCTCGACCGCCATCATCGGCTCGAGCAGAACCGGGGTGGCGCGCCGCATGCCTTCTTTGAAGGCGATCGAGCCGGCCATCTTGAACGCGTTCTCGTTCGAGTCGACCTCGTGGTACGAGCCGTCGAACAGCGTGACCTTCACGTCCACCACCGGGTAGCCCGCGAGCACGCCGTTGGAGAGCGAATCGGTAACGCCCTTCTGCACTGCCGGGATGTATTCGCGCGGCACCGAGCCGCCCTTGATCATGTCGACGAACTCGTAGCCGGTGCCCGGCTCCTGCGGCTCCATCCGCAGCCACACATGGCCGTACTGGCCACGGCCGCCGGTCTGCTTGACGAACTTGCCCTCGACCTTTTCCACCGGCTTGCGGATGGTCTCGCGGTACGCAACCTGCGGCGCGCCGACGTTCGCCTCTACGCCGAACTCGCGCTTCATGCGATCGACGATGATCTCGAGGTGCAGCTCGCCCATTCCCGAGATGATGGTCTGCCCCGATTCCTCGTCGGTGCGCACGCGGAACGAAGGATCCTCCTGCGCCAGGCGATTGAGCGCGACCCCCATCTTTTCCTGGTCCGCCTTGGTCTTCGGTTCGACCGCGACGTGGATGACGGGATCGGGAAAGTCCATCCGCTCCAGCGTCACGATCTTGTCGATCGCGCACAGCGTGTCACCGGTCGTGAGGTCCTTCAAGCCCACGCCCGCTGCGATATCGCCGGCGCGCACTTCCTTGATCTCTTCGCGCTGGTTGGCGTGCATCTGCAGGATGCGCCCGACGCGCTCCTTGCGCCGCTTGACCGGGTTGTAGATCATGTCGCCCGAGGACACGACGCCCGAATAGACGCGAAAGAACGTGAGCTGGCCCACGAACGGGTCGGTCATGATCTTGAACGCCAGCGCGGCAAACGGCTCTTCGTCGGAAGACTTGCGCTCGGTCGGCTCGTCGTTCTCGGTCGTGCCCTTGATCGGCGGAATGTCGATCGGCGCCGGCAGGAAATCGATGACCGCATCGAGCATCGCCTGCACGCCCTTGTTCTTGAACGCCGAGCCGCACAGCATCGGCACGATCTCGTTGGCGATGGTGCGGCTGCGCAGGCCGCGCTTGATCTCCTCGACCCCGAGGTCGCCCTCCTCCAGGTACTTGTTCATCAGCTCTTCGGACGACTCGGCCGCCGATTCGACCAGCTTCTCGCGCCAGGCCTTGCAATCGGCCAGCATTTCGGCCGGGATGTCGCGCAGCTCGAAGCGTATGCCTTGCGAGCCCTCTTCCCAGTAGATGGCCTTCATCCGCACCAGGTCGACCACGCCTTCGAACTTTTCCTCCGCGCCGATCGGCAACTGGATGGGGACCGGATTCGCCTTCAAACGTCCCTTCATCTGCTCGAGGACGCGCATGAAGTCCGCGCCTTGGCGGTCCATCTTGTTGACGAACGCGAGTCGCGGAACGCCGTACTTGTTGGCCTGGCGCCACACCGTCTCGGTCTGCGGCTGAACGCCGCCCACCGCACAGAATACCGTGCAGCAGCCGTCGAGCACGCGCAGGCTGCGCTCCACCTCGATGGTGAAGTCGACGTGTCCCGGCGTGTCGATGATGTTGATCCGGTGCTCCGGGAACGAGCCGTCCATGCCCTTCCAGAAGCAGGTGGTGGCGGCCGAGGTGATGGTGATGCCGCGCTCCTGTTCCTGCTCCATCCAGTCCATCACGGCCGTGCCGTCGTGCACCTCGCCGAGCTTGTGCGACACCCCCGTGTAGAAAAGAATGCGCTCGGTCGTCGTCGTCTTGCCCGCGTCGATATGGGCGACGATGCCGATGTTGCGGTAGCGCTCGATGGGAGTCTTGCGGGCCACTTCAGGAAACTCTCGAAACGTTGGGGGGATACCGATATTCGCTCGGAAACGCGGAATTCAAGTTTTAAATGCGCAAGGGTTGAAGCGCAACGATTGGAGGCGCACGGGTCAGAAGCGGTAGTGCGCGAAAGCCTTGTTGGCATCGGCCATGCGATGCACCTCTTCGCGCTTCTTCATCGCGCCGCCGCGACCTTCGGCCGCCTCGAGCAGCTCCCCGGCAAGGCGAGCATCCATCGACTTTTCGCCGCGCTTGCGGGCGGCCTCCCGGATCCAGCGCATCGCGAGCGCCGCGCGCCGGATCGGCCGCACCTCGACCGGAACCTGGTAATTGGCGCCCCCTACGCGGCGGCTCTTGACCTCCACGGAAGGCTTGACGTTGCCGACGGCCTGGCCGAACACGCCCAGCGGATCCTTGCCGGTCTTCTTGGAGATCTGGGAGAACGCACCGTACACGATGCGCTCGGCAACCGACTTCTTGCCGTCGGTGGTGATGACGTTGATGAACTTGGCGACCTCCTGGTTACCGAACTTGGGATCGGGGAGGATGTCGCGTTTGGGGACTTCGCGTCTGCGTGGCATGGTCGTCTACCGTGTTGGGGGATGTGCCTACGCCGCCTTGGGCCGCTTCGCGCCGTACTTGGAGCGGCTTTGCTTGCGATCCTTCACCCCGGCCGTGTCGAGGCTGCCGCGCACGATGTGATAGCGCACGCCGGGCAGGTCCTTGACGCGGCCGCCGCGAATCAGCACCACCGAGTGCTCCTGCAGATTGTGACCCTCGCCGCCGATATACCCGATCACCTCGAAGCCGTTGGTGAGGCGAACCTTGGCGACCTTGCGCAGGGCCGAGTTCGGCTTCTTCGGCGTCGTGGTGTAGACGCGGGTACAGACACCGCGGCGCTGCGGGCATTCCTGCAGGGCCGGCACTTTGCTCTTCGCGCGCCGCGCGATGCGAGCTCCGCGTACCAATTGATTGATCGTGGGCATAAGGGCTCGAGTTGCTGTGTTGTGTAGCGAAACGACTTCGGTCGAGATGCGCGCCGCACCGGCCGGCGCGCTGCCAAACAGGGCTTTCAAAAAACGCGACGGCACTTGGAATGAGTGCCGTCGCCCTGCGAGCTGCCAGGACACTCGCCTCCGGGTAGTCCGGGCCCGAAGAACGCGAGTGGCCTACAGAAACAAAAGACCGTCGATTTTAGGAGTCACCCATAGGGGTGTCAAGCCACTTGCTCGCTTCCGGACTCCTCCGCGAACGGCGATTCCACGGCCGGCTGGGCGGTGCCGAGTGCATCGGCCACTTCCTGCTGGCGGCGGCGCATGCGGTGGTATGCAAGCCCCGTCCCGGCGGGAATCAGCCGGCCCACGATAACGTTCTCCTTCAGCCCCCGCAGCTCGTCGCGCTTGCCCATGATGGCAGCCTCGGTGAGCACGCGGGTCGTTTCCTGGAACGAGGCGGCCGAGATGAACGAATCGGTCGATAGCGACGCCTTGGTGATGCCGAGCAGCATGTGCTCGTAGACGGCCGGCTGCTTGCCTTCCTTCACCAGGCGCTCGATCTCCTCCAGGACTTCGGCCCGTTCCAGCTGCTCGCCGACGATGAAGCGGCTCTCGCCGGCATCCGCGATGGCCACGCGCCGCAGCATCTGGCGCACGATCACCTCGATGTGCTTGTCGTTGATCTTCACGCCTTGCAGGCGATAAACGTCCTGCACTTCGTTGCAGATGTAGCGGGCGAGCGCCTCCACGCCGAGCAGACGCAGGATGTCGTGCGGATCGGCCGGGCCGTCGACGATCATCTCGCCCTTGTTGACCACCTGGCCGTCGTGCGCCATTACGTGCTTGTCCTTCGGGATCAGGTACTCGTGCGCGACGCCGTCCAGATCGGTGATCACCAGGCGCTGCTTGCCCTTCGTATCCTTGCCGAACGACACCGTGCCGGTGACCTCGGCCAGTACGCCGGCATCCTTGGGCGAGCGCGCTTCGAACAACTCCGCCACTCGCGGCAGACCGCCGGTGATATCGCGTGTCTTGCTCGTTTCCTGCGGGATACGCGCAAGCACTTCGCCCACCGACACCTGCTGGCCGTCGCGCACCGTGATGATCGAGCCGATCTGGAAGGTGATGTTGACCGGCAGCTCCGAGCCCGCCATGCGCACTTCCTGGCCCTCGTCGTCGATCAGTTTTACCAGCGGGCGCAGACCCTTCGCTTGCGCGCCGCCGCGGCGCTTCGGATCGACCACGACCAGAGTCGACAGGCCCGTCACCTCGTCGATCTGACGCGCCACGGTCGAGCCTTCCTCGACGTTCTCGAACTTGATGCGTCCGGCATACTCGGTGATGATGGGGCGGGTGTGCGGATCCCACGATGCGAGCACCTGTCCGGCCTTGACCGCATCGCCGTCCTTGACAGTGAGCGTGGCGCCGTAGGGCACCTTGTGTCGTTCGCGTTCGCGCCCGTTATCGTCGACAACGACAACTTCGCCGCTACGCGAGATGACGACCGGCTCGCCGCGCGCATTGGTCACGTAGCGCATGCCGGAGGTGAAGCGCGCCGTGCCGAGCGACTTGCTCTCGACCTGGCTTGCGACCGCGGTCCGCGAGGCTGCACCGCCGATGTGGAAGGTGCGCATCGTGAGCTGCGTGCCCGGCTCGCCGATCGACTGCGCAGCGATGACACCCACCGCTTCGCCGACGTTCACCAGGCAGCCGCGGCCGAGATCGCGCCCGTAACACGCGCAGCACAAGCCGTAGCGCGTATCGCAGGTCAGTGGTGTGCGCACCTTCACCTCGTCGATGCCCAAGGCTTCGATCGCGTCGACCTCTTCCTCGTTGAGCAACGTGCCGGCCTCGAACAGCGTCTCCTGACTTTCCGGATGGATGACATCCATGGCGGTCACGCGACCGAGGATGCGCTCGCGCAGCGGCTCGACGACTTCGCCGCCCTCGATCAGCGCCTTCATCGACACGCCGTTGGTCGTGCCGCAGTCCTCTTCGGTGACGACGAGATCCTGCGTGACGTCGACCAGGCGCCGAGTGAGGTAGCCCGAGTTCGCCGTCTTCAACGCCGTGTCGGCGAGACCCTTGCGCGCGCCGTGGGTGGAAATGAAGTACTGCAGCACGTTCAGGCCTTCACGGAAATTCGCCGTGATCGGCGTCTCGATGATGGAGCCGTCGGGCTTGGCCATGAGGCCGCGCATGCCGGCGAGCTGCCGGATCTGCGCCGCCGAGCCGCGCGCGCCCGAGTCGGCCATCATGTAGATGGAGTTGAAGGACTCCTGCGACACCGAGTGCCCCTTGTCGTCCTTGAGCGGCAACCAGCCCCTGGCGCGCTCGTCCCACTTCATGACGGGCTCGGAGCCCAGCTGCTCCATCATGGCCTTCGCCACCACGTCGCCGGCGCGGCCCCAGATGTCGACCACCTTGTTGTAGCGCTCGCCCTGGGTGACCAGGCCCGAGGTGTACTGCGACTCGATCTCCTGCACCTCCTTCTCGGCCGCGTCGATGATCTCGCTCTTCTGGCGCGGGACCAGCATGTCGTCGACGCAGATCGACAGGCCCGCCCGGGTCGCCATCGAGAAGCCGGTATACATGAGCTGGTCGGCGAAGATGACCGTCTCGCGCAGACCGCAGCGGCGAAAGCCGGCGTTGATCAGGCGCGAGATCTCCTTCTTCTTGAGCGGCTTGTTGATGAGCTCGAAGGAAAGCCCGTCGGGCAGGATCTCGGACAGGAGCGCGCGGCCCACCGTGGTGTCGTAGCGGGTGGACTTTTCGCGCATCTCCCCGGCCGAATCGATCTGCTTCTGCCGGATGCGCACCTTGATGCGGGCGTTGATGTCGGCCTGGCGGCTGCCGTAGGCGCGCTGCACCTCGGCCACATCGGCGAACACCGAGCCTTCGCCGCGCGCGCCGACGCGCTCGCGCGTCATGTAGTACAGGCCCAGCACGATGTCCTGCGAGGGCACGATGATCGGATCGCCGTTGGCGGGCGAGAGCACGTTGTTCGAGGAGAGCATGAGTGTGCGCGCCTCGAGCTGCGCTTCCAGCGACAGCGGCACGTGCACCGCCATCTGGTCGCCGTCGAAGTCGGCGTTGAACGCCGCGCACACCAGCGGATGCAGCTGGATCGCCTTGCCCTCGATCAGCACCGGCTCGAAGG